>JAGWNA010000123.1 GCA_028871555.1 Lysobacteraceae bacterium | reverse complement strand
TCGCGCGAGGGCGAGATCATCGAGCTGGGCGTGGCGCAGAACCTGATCGACAAGTCCGGCGCCTGGTACAGCTACAACGGCGACCGCATCGGCCAGGGCAAGGAGAACGTGCGCCAGTTCCTGCGCGACAACCCGGCGATCGCCAACGAAATCGACAAGCAGCTGCGCGAACGCCTGCTGGTGCCGGTCGGCAGGCCCGCCGCCGCGGCTGCCGAAGAGACGCTCGAGGAAGCGTAAGCCGTGATCGTTGACGGCCGCGTGGATGCGACATGGCCCGGCTCGTCCGGGTCATGTCCATCGGCAGGCCGATGAAACGCCGCCCCGGCCGGGATGACCCGGCCAAGCCGCAGCGCAGCGCCTACGACAAGGCACTGGGGCTGCTGGCCCGGCGCGAGCATTCGCGCAAGGAACTCAAGACCAGGTTGCGTCAGGGCGGCTATGAAAGCGAGGAAGCCGGTGCCGCGATCGACCGCCTCGGTGCGCAGCACTATCAGGACGACGGCCGCTTTGCCGAAGTGCTGCTGCGTAGCCGGATTGCCCAGGGTTACGGTCCGATGCGCCTGCGCGTCGAACTGAAAAGCCATGGACTGACCGACCTGCACATCCGCGAACTGCTGGAGGCCGCGCAGGCCGACTGGGAGGTGTCGGCCGCCAGCCAGCTGCGCCGCCGCTACGGCAGTACCGCTGCAGCCGACCCCGCCGAGCGTGCCCGCCGGGCGCAATTCCTCTTGCGTCGAGGCTTTGCCGCCGCCACAGTACGGAGTGTTACCCACGCCGATCTGGACGAAGCTGCCGACGAGGGGTCCTGAACCCCATCATCCGAGGATGATGGATGGACCGATCGCGGTGGCATTGCCGCGGCGTGGCCTATTTCGCAGCGGACCCATCACGATCCACATGAAGACTTCCGAAATCCGTTCCACCTTCCTCGACTATTTTCGCGGCAAGGGACACACCATCGTGCCGTCCAGCTCGCTGGTGCCCTCGAACGACCCGACCCTGATGTTCACCAACTCGGGCATGGTGCAGTTCAAGAATGTGTTCCTTGGCAGCGAGAAGCCCGGCTACGTGCGGGCGGCCGACGTGCAGCGCTGCCTGCGCGCCGGCGGCAAGCACAACGACCTCGATGCCGTGGGTTACACCGCGCGCCACCACACCTTCTTCGAGATGCTGGGCAACTGGTCGTTCGGCGATTACTTCAAGCGCGATGCGATCGCCTACGCCTGGGAGCTGCTGACCGGGGTCTTCAAGCTGCCGGCCGACAAGTTGTGGATTACCGTCTACCACACCGACGACGAAGCCTACGACCTTTGGCACCGGGAAATCGGCGTGCCGGCAGAGCGCATCGTGCGCATCGGCGACAACAAGGGTGCGCCGTTCGCCTCCGACAACTTCTGGCAGATGGCCGATACCGGCCCCTGCGGTCCGTGCACCGAAATCTTCTACGACCACGGCCCGGAGATTGCAGGTGGCCCGCCCGGTTCGCCGGACGAGGACGGCGACCGCTACATCGAGATCTGGAACCTGGTGTTCATGCAGTTCGACCGCGCACCGGACGGCACGCTGAGCCCGCTGCCTGCGCCGTGCGTGGATACCGGTATGGGCCTGGAGCGCCTTGCCGCGATCCTGCAGCGCGTGCATTCCAACTACGAGATCGACCTGTTCGCGCACCTGATCCGCGTGGCGGGCGAACTGACCGGCACCGGCGACCTGGCCAACAAGTCGCTGCGGGTGATCGCCGACCACATCCGCGCCTGCGCTTTCCTGATCGTCGACGGCGTGTTGCCGTCCAACGAAGGTCGCGGCTATGTGCTGCGCCGGATCATCCGCCGCGCCCTGCGGCATGGCTGGATGCTCGGCGTGCGCGGTGACTTCTTCTGGAAGATGGTGGCGCCGCTGGTCGGGGAAATGGGCGATGCCTATCCGGAATTCGCCGCCAGGCAGGCCTTCGTCGAGGATGCGCTGCGCACCGAGGAGCAGCGCTTCGGCGAAACGCTGGAGCACGGCATGCGGCTGTTCGAGGAGGTTGCCGGCAAATCCGGCAGGACGATTGCCGGCGCGGATGCGTTCCGCCTGTACGACACCTATGGATTCCCGGTCGACCTGACCGCCGACATCGGGCGCGAGCGCGGTCTGGAAGTGGACATGGATGGCTTCGAGCGGGCCATGGGCGAGCAGCGCGAGCGCGCCCGCGCCGCCGGTCGTTTCGAGGCGAAAGGGCAGATGCCCGCCGAACTGGCCAGCCAGCTCAAACCCACGTTGTTCCTCGGCTACGAGACCCTGCAGAGCCAGCGCTGCAAGGTGCTTGGCATCGTGCGCGATGGCACGCGCCTCGAGCAGCTCGGTCAGGGCGAGCAAGGCCTGTTGATACTCGATCGCACACCGTTCTACGCCGAGTCGGGCGGTCAGGTCGGCGACAGCGGCGAAATGCGCAATGCGGCAGGCCGCTTCGAAGTCAGCGATACGTTGAAGATGGGCGGCGTGTTCTTCGGCCATGCCGGCCTCTGGCATGGTGCGCAACCCTTGCGCGTCGGCGATGCGGTCGATGCCAGCGTGGATGCCGCACGCCGGCAGGCGATCGTGCTCAATCACTCGGCAACCCATCTGCTGCACGCTGCCTTGCGCCAGGTGCTGGGCGATCACGTGGCGCAGAAGGGGTCGCTGGTGGCACCGGAACGGTTGCGCTTCGATTTCTCGCACTTCAAGCCGGTCAGTCGCGACGAGCTGAGCCGGGTCGAGGCGATGGTGAATGCCCAGGTGCGCCGCAACGACGTCGCCGAGGTGCGCGAGATGGCCTACGACGACGCCATCGCGTTCGGCGCGATGGCCCTGTTCGGCGAGAAGTACGGCGACGAGGTGCGCGTGCTGAAGTTCGGCGGTTTCTCCACCGAGCTGTGCGGTGGCACGCATGTCGAGCGCACCGGCGACATCGGCTTGTTCAAGATCGTCGGCGAGGCCGGTGTGGCCTCCGGCGTACGCCGCATCGAGGCGGTAACCGGTGCGGGGGCGCTGGCCCTGGTGGCCGACGAGGAACGCCGCCTCGGCGAGCTGTCGCAACTGCTTTCCAGCAGCGGTGACGATGCAGTGGAAAAATTGCGCCAGCTGTTCGACCGTCAGAAGAAACTCGAACGAGAGCTGGATTCGTTGCGCAGCAAGGCTGCCGGCTCGGCCATCGCCGATCTGGCCGGTTCGGCACGCAATGTCGACGGCATCAAGGTGGTGGCCGCGCGGCTGGAAGGCCTCGATGCCAAGGCGCTGCGCGAGGGCGTGGACCAGCTCAAGCAGCAGCTGGGCGACTGCGTGATCCTGCTGGCCGGCGCGGCCGACGGCCGTGTTTCGCTGATCGCCGGCGTGCACGGCAAGGCGCTGGGCCGGATCAAGGCGGGCAGTGTGGTTGCGCATGTCGCCGCCCAGATCGACGGCAAGGGCGGTGGCCGTCCGGATCTGGCGCAAGGCGGCGGATCGGATGCCGGGCACCTGCCTGCCGTGCTGGCCTCCTTGCCGGACTGGGTTTCGAGCCAGTGAGACCCCCCCGGGCAAGCTTGTCGTGTCAATTGCGGCGACAATGATGCTCGGTTAGTATCCGATCACGCTGCGCCATTGGAAACGATGGTGTCGCAGTCAGGACGCGCATGAAGTGTTTTGGCTTTGATCCGGGGGGCGGTAGGGTCTTTGACGGATCAATCGTCGAACTGCTGACGATGGGACTCAGGGGTGAGGTTTCATCAGTCTGCAGGTCTATGAAATACAGCATAAAAATGGAGTAGCAATCATGTTGATTCTGACCCGTCGGGTCGGTGAGACCCTGATGATCGGCGACGAGGTGACCGTTACCGTTCTCGGGGTGAAGGGCAATCAGGTGCGTATCGGCATCAATGCGCCCAAGACCGTCGCCGTGCATCGCGAAGAAATCTATCAGCGGATCAAGGGAGAAGGTGA
>JAGWNA010000053.1 GCA_028871555.1 Lysobacteraceae bacterium | reverse complement strand
CTGGTCGGCGCCGTGCAGGTCACCGAGGCGCACGAGCTGATGCTGATCTCCGACCAGGGCACGCTGGTGCGTACCCGGGTGGCCGAGGTCTCGCAGCTCGGCCGCAATACCCAGGGCGTCACCCTGATCCGGCTCCCGGCCGACGAAACGCTGGTCAGCGTGATGCGGCTGGACGCGGAGGAGGACAACGGCGAGGAAGGCGGGACCGACGACATCCCGCCACCGGCCGGTGGCGACCGTTCCGGCGTGGTCGAACCGGCGCCCGCCGAAGAGTGAAATCGCGATCCCGAACAGGAGAAACCCCGGCATGACCGGGGTTTCTCCTGTTCGGGTGGCCGGGCAAGCCGTGAGGGAAAGATTTCAGGCGCAGATCGAGCCGGTCGCCAGTTCCCGCAGTTCCACTCCCGCATCGGTCACCCGCAGCACCGACCCGTGTTCGTACCAGTCTCCCAGCACGATCCGTTCGGCCACCTTTGCGTCCAGCACGAACGTGTGCACCGCGGGGCGGTGCGTATGCCCATGAATCAGTCGCGCCACACCCGCCTGTCGCATTGCCGCAGCCACTGCTCCGTGATTGACGTCCATGATGCTTTCCATCGTGCTGCCGGTATGTGCGCGACTGTCTTCGCGTGCCCTGGCGGCGAATGCGCGACGGGCCTCCAGCGGCATCGACAGGATCTGCGCCTTCCACTGTGGCGTGCGGACCTGCCGGCGCACGGCCTGGTAGGCGACGTCGTCGGTGCACAGCAGGTCGCCATGCATCAGCAGGGTTGGGCGGCCATGGATGTCATGCACGGTGCCGTCGTCGAGCAGGCTCATCCCGGACCGGCGGGCGAATGCATCGCCCAGCAGAAAGTCGCGGTTGCCGGCCATGAAATACACCGGGACGCCGGCGTCGTTCACCGTGCGGATCGCGCGGGCAATGCGCTGCGGCAGTTCGGCATCGTCGTCGTCGCCGACCCAGGCTTCGACCAGATCGCCCAGGATGTACAGCGCAGAGGCGTGGCGAACCTCATCGCCGGCGAGATAGTTCTCGAACAGTGTGGTGATCTGCGGCCGGCCTGGGTCCAGGTGCAGGTCGGCGATGAACAGGGTGGACATCACGGCGCTCAATGATTGCGGCGGGCTGTTTTCTTGCCATGTCTGGCGACAGCCGGAGCGACGGCAGACGCCTCGTCACCGGTGGCGTGGCTGCTGCTTGCTGCCGCGGGCGTTCCCTCGCCGATCACGCGGGCACTGACGATGACCACCAGCGGGTTGGGTACGTCGCCGGCGAATGGCCCGAGCGCACGGGTGGGCAGCGCGGCAATCTTGTCGATGACGTCCATGCCGGCGATCACCTTGCCGAACACCGTGTAGCCCCAGGTCAGGCCGCTCTGGTTGCCGACGAAATCCAGCCGGCGGTTGTCGACCAGGTTGAAGAAGAACTGCGAGGTGCCGGAGTTCGGATCGGCGCCGCGCGCAACCGCCACCGTGCCGCGCAGATTGGACAGGCCGTTGTCGGCTTCGCTGGCAACGGCGGGGCGGGTCCGCTTCGGCTGCAGGTCGCGCGTGTACAAACCGCCCTGCACCAGGTAGCCGGAAATGACCCGATGCAGCACCGTGCCATCATAGAAGCCGTCACGTACATACTGCAGGAAATTGGCCACGCTCTTGGGCGCCTTGTCCGGATAAAGCTCCAGCGTGATGTCGCCCAGGGAGGTATGCAACAGCACCTGCACAGGTGCCGCAACGGCCACCGTGGCGGGTTTGGCGGTCTGTGCCGCCGTCAGGGTCGGCGGCAGGATCAGCAGCAGCGTGGCGAGCAGGGATTTGAACATGGGCATCGAACGGTCCGGATGTGCGCCCATGATACGCGGCCACCATGACGATGTGGTCAGCTGCTGGACACCTCAAGCCTGAGTCCCAGCTCGGCCATCGGCGATTGCTCCTGCCGCAGATCGGCTTCGCTCAACGGGTGCTGTTCGAACCAGGCGATCGGCAGGGTCAGTCGCAAGGACTGGTTGGCGGCTGCCAACCGCATTGGCGGCAGCGATTCGGCCCGCCGGGCACGGCGGAACAGTACGGCCAGTCGCAGCAACGCCGTGATGTGGCGGGCCAGCTGACGGTAGCGCTGCGGCAGTGCCGAGATCACTTTCTTGTCCGGTTTGCGCCGGTGCATCTGGATCACCGCAGCCAGCAGTTGCTGCTCCTGCCGGGAGAAACCGGCGAGGTCGGCGTTGCGCAGGATGTATGCGCCGTGCTGATGGTGCTGGCTGTGCGCGATGGCGAGGCCGATTTCGTGCACGCGCGAAGCCCAGGAAAGCCATTCCCGCGCATCGGCATCCAGTTGCCAGGTCTGCGCGATCTGGTCGAACAGCATCAGTGCGGTCGATTCGACCCGGCGTGCCTGGGCGCGATCCACGCCGTAGCGGGTAGCCAGTGCATCGATGCTGGCGGTGCGCGGATCGCTGCCGCCTGCGCGGCCGAGCAGGTCCCACAGCAGGCCTTCGCGCATGGAACTTTCGCAGATGTGCATCCGTTCGATGCCGAGCGCGGCAAATGCCGCCTCGAAGATGACCACGCCGCCGGCGATCACCAGCTTGCGTTCCTCGTTCAGGCCGGGCAGTTTCAGGGTGCTGATCTGGCCCTGTTCGAGCAGCGCGTCGCGCAGCAAGGCGAGCGATGCCGGCGTGATGCCGTCATCGGAAAATTTCATGGCCTGCACCACCGAGCCGATCGACTTGGCGGTACCGGAGCAACCGTAGGCATCCTGCCAGCCGGCTTCGCGATAGTCTTCGTCGAATTGCTGCAGCAGGACTCCGATTTCGCTCCTTGCATGCTGCCAGCGCTTGCGGGTGATCTTGCCGCCAGGGAAAAAGCGCAGGGTCGAGGCGATGCAGCCAGCCTGCACGCTCTCCGTATGCAGCGGAGCCAGCGCGCGGCCGATGATGAATTCGGTACTGCCGCCGCCGACATCGATGACCAGCCGTGGCTCGCGCGAAGCCGGCAGGCCATGTGCCGCACCGAGAAAGATCAGGCGGCCTTCCTCGCGACCGGAAACGATTTCGATGGGATGACCCAGCGTGGCCTCGGCGGTGGTCAGGAAGGCCTGCGGCGAGGTCATCCGGCGGACCGCGTTGGTGGCCACGGCGCGGACCCGCAGCGAAGGAAGTCCGGCCAGGCGCTGGCCGAAGCGGGCCAGGCAGTTCAATGCGCGGGCGCGGCGCTCGGGATCCAGGGTGCCATCGGCGCGTTGGCCGGCCGCCATGCGCACGGTGTCGCGCAGACGGTCGATCACCCGCGGCTCGCCGTGCTCGACGCGTGCCACCACCATGTGAAAACTGTTGGAGCCCATGTCGACGGCGGCGATCAGTTCACCATCGCGGATCGGTATCGGATCGGCTGGACTCACGCCCGGGCTCCCTGCATTGCAAAGCATGGATTCTCGCATGCCGGGAGCCTGCCGGACTTTGCCGGCCGGGGCGGGAATCGGGCTGTGCGAGGACGGATTTTCGACGCTTCTCCGGCCCATGCCGGTTCCATGGGCCAGGCAGCGGCGGAAATAGCGGCCACCCGGCCGGATCTGCAGCCCGGTCGATCAAAATCCGGCGGGTTGCCTGGTCCGCGCTTGAGGAAACGCCGGCTCACTGACTGAAGCGCTCGAGCAATCCCTGCTGCGCGCTGTAGGGCGGGTTTTCGCCCGGTTCGATACGCGTATACCGGCCTTCGCTGTCGAGCAGCCATGCCTGGGTGTTGTCGGCCAACCCGTTGGCCAGGGTTTCCTCGAACACCCGCTCGGCCAGTGCCGGATCGAGTATCGGGAATGCCACCTCGATCCGCCGCATCAGATTGCGTTCCATCCAGTCGGCGCTGGCGCAGTACAGCTCGGACTGGCCATTGTTGGCGAACCAGTACACCCGGCTGTGTTCGAGGAAACGTCCGATGATCGAGCGTACCCGGATCCGCTCCGAGACGCCCGGCAGGCCGGGCCGCAGGGTACAGGCGCCGCGCACGATCAGGTCGATCTCCACGCCTGCCTGTGAGGCGCGATACAGGGCCTCGATCACGCGCGCCTCGTTCAGTGCGTTGAGTTTGGCGACGATGCGTGCGGGTCGCCCGTTTCGTGCGTGTACCGTTTCGCGCTCGATCTTCGCCAGCACGCTGGTGTACAGCGTGAACGGCGAATGCAGCAGGCGTTTGAGCTCGATCATCGGCCCCAGCCCGGAAAGCTGCTGAAAGACCTTGTGCAGATCCTCGCCGATTTCGGGGTGCGCGGTCATCAGCCCGATGTCGGTGTAGGTGCGGCTGTTGACCTGATGGTAATTGCCGGTGGAAAGATGCACGTAGCGGCGCAGCCTGTCGCCTTCGCGGCGCACGATCAGCATCATCTTGGCGTGGGTCTTGTAGCCGACCACGCCGTACACCACCTGTACTCCGGCCTCCTGCAGGCGGGTGGCAAGGCGGATGTTGGCCTCTTCGTCGAAACGCGCGCGCAACTCGATCACCACCGTGACGTCCTTGCCGTTGCGCGCGGCGTCGATCAGCAGGTCGACCAGCGGGGTGTCCTCGCCGGCGCGGTACAGGGTCTGCTTGATCGCCAGCACCTGCGGATCGGCGGTGGCCTGGCGCAACAGGTCGATCACCGCCGTGAAGCTCTGGTACGGATGGTGCAGCAGCACGTCGCGCTGGCTGATCAGGTCGAACTTGTTCCGGCCACTTTCGAGCGCCGCCGGCAGTTGCGGATTGAAGCGCGGAAATTTCAGCTCGGGCCGATCCAGCCAGTCGTAGATCAATCCGGCCCGGATGATGTTGACCGGGCCGTCGCAACGGTAAACATCGGTTTCTTCCAGCTCGAAATTGCGGATCAGCAGCGAAGTGATCGCCTTGGGGCAGTCGTTGGCGATCTCCAGCCGCACCGGGCGCGCGTAGCCACGCCCGACCAGCTCCTCGCTGAGTGCGAGGGCAAGGTTGTCCACCTCGGCCTCCTCGACGATCAGCTCGCTGTTGCGGGTGACCCGGAACTGGTACGTGCCGACCACCTTGAAGCCGGGAAACATCATGTCGGCGAACGCCTGCAGCAGTTCGGCCAGGAACACGAAGTGCTCACCCGGACCGCACACTTCGGCCGGTACGCGGATGATCCGCGGCAGCGAACGCGGCGGCCGCACCAGCGCCATGTGGCCTTCATGGCCGAACGCATCGCGCCCTTTCAGCACGACCGCGATGTTCAGGGTCTTGTTGAGGATGCGCGGAAACGGATGCGCCGGATCCAGCCCCAGCGGCGACAGCACCGGCAGCACCTCATGTTCGAAATAACCCTGCAGCCAGCGTCGCTGGCGCGCGCTCCATTGCCTGCGGCCGAGGATATGGATGTGTTCGGCCTCGAGCTGCGGGCCGATCAGCGCCTGCCAGATCGCGTATTGCTCGGTGACCAGATCCAGGGCCCGGCTGCGGATGCGCGCCAGCAGCTCGCCGGAGGGCAGGCCGTCCGGCCCGGGCGCAGCCGAGCCGTAGGCATGGTGGTGCTTGAGCATCGCCACCCGCACCTCGAAAAATTCGTCGAGATTGTTCGCCACGATGCTCAGATAGCGCAGCCGCTCCAGTAGCGGAACGGCGGGATCGCGCGCCATCGCCAGCACACGGAAATTGAATTCCAGCGAAGAGAGCTCGCGGCTCAGGTACAAGCCGGGTGCGGTCAGGTCGGGGATGTCGGGATGGGCGGCGGTTTGACGGTGCATGGCCCCATTCTGGGCCATGGCGAGGGTCAAATACACGCCGCAGCGCCGCGCATGTCAGTGATCGTCGCTGCCGCCCGGTGCCAGCAGCCGCGCCTTGCCGAAATGGCAGGCGAAGGTGGAGCCCACGCCGGGCGTACTCTGGATCTGCAACTGCGCCTGATGCAGGTTCAGTACATGCTTGACGATCGACAGGCCCAGGCCGGTACCGCCGCTGTCGCGCGAGCGGCTGGAGGAGACCCGGTAAAAACGCTCGGTGAGCCTGGCCAGGTGCGTGGCCGGAATGCCGAAGCCGGTATCGCTGACCGAGTACACCGCGCCTTGCGGCGTGCGTTGCCAGCGGATCGCGATGCTGCCGCCAGTCGAGGTATAGCGCACCGCATTGCTGACCAGGTTGGACAGTGCGCTGTGCAGATCCTTGGGCGAGCCGAGCAGGTCCGCCTCGGCAGTGGATTCGAGCGTGATCGTGTGGCGGCCCTGGCTGAGCGCTTCGGCCTCCTTGCGCACGGTGGCCAGCAGTGCTGCCATCGGTACCCGTTCGTCGGCGACGTCGTGCTGGGTTTCGAGTCGCGACAGGGTCAGCAGATCCTCGACGATCTGGCCCATCCGCTTCGATTGCGCGCGCATCTCGTCCAGCACGGGCGCCAGCCCCGGCACGTCCGCGGGGTCGATCAATTCAAGGTAGCCATGGATCACCGTCAGCGGCGTGCGCAGCTCGTGCGAGACATTGGCGACGAAGTCGCGGCGTATCTGTTCGAGCCGGTTCAGATGGCTGATGTCGCGTGCCAGCAGCAGATGCTGACGACGGCCGAACGGCAGCAGGCTGACATGGAGCTGGCTGCCAGGCTGCCCTGGCGCGGCGATATCGTTGAGCGGTTCCCGCGCGCCATCCTGCAGCCAGCCAGCCAGATCGGAGGGAGCCATGCGCTCGTGCAGGCGCACGCCGCGATCTCTCGGCCGACGCAGCCCGAGCAGGTTTTCGGCGGCGTGGTTGAACCAGCGGATCTGCTGCTGCTGATCGAGCAGCACGACCGCGTCCGGCAACTGGCTTGCGGCGCTGCGCAAATCGCGAAGGCTGGAGGCGATACGGCGGGTACGTGTCATGAAACGGTCATGCTGGAGGGGGCTGACAGGCGAGGTTGCAGCCATCATGGTCCGGATTTGATGACGGCTTCGAGTCAGCAGCAAGACCACTTCCGCCACGGCGACCAGCGCTACCCCTGCCGCCACCCGCCCATCGGCGAGCCAGTCCAGCAGTGCACCCGCCAGCAGGGCGGCGGCAAGTGCGGCCGGCCATTTCCAGGCGGGGGTTGCAGGATGGACCATTCAGGCAGATTGCCGGTGGGCATGAGTCAGGAGGAGGGAGCCAGCATCCGCAAAAGCCGGCCCAGCCGCAAGCTGGCGCCTGGTGCGGCGTTCAGGCACTCATCGAGAACCGGTAGCCGGTGCCACGAACCGTCTGCACCATCGCGTCGAGCTTCCACGGTTCCAGTGTCTTGCGCAGACGGCGGATATGCACGTCGACCGTGCGCTCCTCCACGTACACGCTGCCACCCCAGACGTGGTCAAGCAATTGGGTGCGCGAATAGACGCGCTCGGGGTGGGTCATGAAGAAATGCAGCAGGCGATATTCGGTCGGCCCGATCGACACCTCGTCCTCGCCGGCAAAAACCCGGTGCGCCGGGCCGTCGATGCGCAGGCCGCCAAGCTCCACCATGCCCGAACCGTCGTCGCCCTGGCTGCGCCGCAGTACGGCCTTGATCCGCGCGATCAACTCACGGGTCGAGAACGGTTTCACCACGTAATCGTCGACCCCGGCTTCCAGCCCGTTGACACGATCCATCTCCTCGCCACGGGCGGTGAGCATGATGATCGGGATTTCGCGGCTGAGTTCTTCCTTGCGCAGGCGTCTGGCCAGTTCGAGCCCGCTGGTGCCAGGCAGCATCCAGTCGAGCAGTATGAGGTCCGGTACCTGCTCGGCTATCGCCAGCTGGGCGGCGCGTGCGTCGGCCGCCGGCATCGCGTCCATGCCGGCCTTGCGCAGCGCAAAGCCGATCATCTCGCGAATCGAGGCTTCGTCTTCAACGATGAGGATGCGCTTGTGCACGCGGTGATCCGCCTGTGGTCCATGACCGGGGTATTGCAGCGCATGCATATTACCTGTCGATGACAGGCGGTGGGTGTCCTGAAATCGATTTGCCACCAGACTGACACGGCCCGTCGAACGGCAGCAGGCCGGGATCGGCCGGTTCAGCCGGTGCCGGGGCAGAGGTGGGCGTCGCAATCGGCATCATGCCGGAACTGCTGGTGGCCGTCGGGATTGTCCGCGGTCTTCACCCTGCGTTTCTGCAATTCCAGCACCAGCGGAGTCAGCTCGGTGATGCGCGCCTGGATGCGCACCCGGGCGTAATAGTCCAGATCCTTCCGCTTGAGCAGCCGTTTGAGTTGCTCCATCGCATCGAACGGTCGTCCGGAGTAGTAGCTGGCATCGGCGAACGCCTCGTCGGCCCGCTCCGTATCTCCCGCCGCCTCGCTGGCGCGGGCATAGGCACTGTAGATTTCCGGTTCGGCGGCGTTTTCCATCAGTGGCCGCAGCAGGTTTGCCGCGAGAGCTGCCTGAGCCTTGTCGCCGCCGGCGGTGAGCGCCTTGGCATAGGCCAGCGCCACCGCGCGGTTGCGTGGCGATTGCCGGTTGAGTTCGTCGTAGATGGCCAGGGCTTGCGTGCGCTGACCTGCCTGCAGATGCGCATCGGCCATCGCCAGTTGCAGGATCAGGTTGTCAGGGTGCGCCTTCACCAGCGGCTGCAATTGCACGACCGCCTGTGCGCCGCGGCCGCTGCGGGTGAGTGCCAGCGCATAGCCGTAGCGGTGCACCGGGGTGTCGAAGGCGCGCCGCTGCAAGTTGCTGCCGTAGTAAGCGGCCTGCCTTGTGGCATCGTTGACCAACACGTCGACGCGTTCGCGCATCAGCTGATAGGTGCTGGGATTTTCGGTTGCGGAAGCCTGCAGCAGTCGGGTTGGATCCTTGACGAACGGGATCGGTGCCGTGCTCTTTGCCCACTGCGCCTTGTCCAGGGTGGTGCCGGAAGGGTGAAGCTTCTGCTCGGCGATCAAGGCGCCAGCGCGTGCCTTGGCATCGCTGATGCGCAGGGTGGTTACCGGGTGGGTCTGCAGCAGCGCCGGCACGTCCTCGCCGCCGGCATTGGCGCTCATCATGTCTTCCATGCGCTCGAAGAAATCAGCCATCGCATTGGGGTCAAAACCCGCCCTGGCCAGGGTCTGGATGCCGGCACGATCGGCTTCGATCTCGTCCTTGCGGGTGAAGTTGATCGACTTCTGCGCCAGCAGGCCCTGTCCGCCGGCCAACACCGCCATCGGCGCATCGCCACTGCCGCTGCCGGCGCCGGCGGCAATCGCGCCAAGCAGCACCAGGGCCATCAGCGGCGCATCCTTTTTGGACGCCTCGAAGGCGCGTTCCAGGTGGTGCTGCGTGATGTGGCCGATCTCATGCGCAATCACGCTGGCCAGCTCGCTCTCGTTCTGGGTGATCGCGATCAGGCCCGAGTTCACGGCGATGTAGCCGCCGGGCGCCGCAAAGGCGTTGATTTCGGGGTCTTTCACGATGAAAAACGCGAAGTGATCCTTCGGTTTGTCGGAACTGGCGACCAGCCGGTAGCCGAGGTCGTTGATGTAGTCGTCCAGCAGGGGGTCGTCGACGACCATGCCCAGCGCACGCATCTGGCGCAGCATGGAGGCGCCGTAATCCTGCGCTTCCTGGGGGGTGATCAGCGCATCGGCCGAGCTGCCAAGATCCGGCAGGCGGATGCCATCCTGTGCGCCCGCGGCAAATGCCAGCCCGGCGGTGAGCAGGGTCGTCAGGAGGCGCGTCGGGAGTCTGTGTGAGGCCATGGGCATAGCTGGGCGACAATAGCACTCAGACCCTGTTTTGCCGCGTCGGTTCACTGCCGGCGCCTGCTTGAGCTGCGGGCTGCGAGTACCCATTTGCTGGTAACATTCGTCCATTTTACGGAGTGTCGAGATGTCCAAGATCGAGGTCTATTCCACCGCCGTCTGCCCGTACTGCGTGGCGGCCAAGAATCTGTTGAAGTCCAAGGGGCTGGAGTGGACCGAGGTGCGTATCGATACCGATGCGGCACAGCGCAATGTCATGCTGACACGCAGCGGCGGGCGCCGCACGGTGCCGCAGATATTCATCAACGATCAGCATGTGGGCGGTTTTGACGACCTGCTGGCGGCCGATCGCAGCGGCAAACTGGCGAAGTTGCTGGAGCAGGCTCCGTGAGCGAGCGACACGCTGAATTCAGTGCGTTCCGCCAGCGCATGAACGAACGCATACTGGCCGAGGACAATCAGGTCGTGCGACGTTTCTTCGCGCTGGACACGCAGACCTACAAGGCTGGCGCACTGGATGTGAAGACCAAGGAGATGCTCGGCCTGGTGGCATCGCTGGTGCTGCGCTGCGACGACTGCATCAGCTACCACATTGCCCAGTGCCGGGATGCCGGCGTCGAGCGAGATGCATTCTTCGAAGTGTTCAGCGTGGGGCTGGTGGTGGGCGGTTCGATCGTGATCCCCCATCTGCGGCGTGCCGTGGACCTGCTCGATCAGCTGGAATCCGGCGCGGCCGGCGGTGCGGCCGGTTGTGCCGATCACGCCTGACGGCGGCCGTAGGGGTGCCGGGTGCGCCCGCGTGCAGTTTTTTGTCATCCAGCGTGCAAGTATTTTCAACGTCTTGCAGCGCTCCCTTGCTGTCCGCAAGGGAGCGCATCGGCGATAATCGACGGGTTTCAGCCTGCGTCTGGTGCGAGTGACTTCTCCCCCGCCGTACGCGCTGCTCGTTGTTTCCCTTCTAATGGAGTTTCCCATGAGCAAGACGATTGCCGTGATCCCGGGCGATGGTATCGGCCCGGAGATCATGACGGCCACGCTGCGCGTGCTCGACGCGCTGGATTGCGGCCTGAACTACGATTTCGTGGACGCGGGCATGGTGGCGCTGGATCGGCACGGCGATCTGTTGCCCAAGGCCACGCTGGACAAGATCGCCGAGCACAGGGTGGCGCTGAAAGGGCCGCTGACCACGCCGATCGGCGGCGGATTCACCTCGATCAACGTGATCTTGCGCCGGCATTTCGACCTGTACGCGAACGTGCGTCCGGCGATCAGTTTTCCGGGTACCCGGTCGCGCTACGAGAACATCGACATCATCACCGTGCGGGAGAATACCGAGGGCGCCTATCTGGCCGAGGGCCAGACGCTGTCCGAGGACGGCGAGGTCGCGCAGTCGATCATCCGCAATACCCGCAAGGGCAGTACGCGCATCGTTCGCTACGCCTTCGAGCTGGCCGTGAAAAAGGGGCGCAAGAAGATCACGGCGGTGCACAAGGCCAACATTCTCAAGACCAGTACCGGCCTGTTTCTCAACGTGGCGCGCGAGATTGCCAAGGAATATCCGCAGATAGAATTCAACGAGATGATCGTCGACAACACCTGCATGCAGCTGGTGATGAGACCCGAGCAGTTCGACGTGATCGTCACCACCAACCTGTTCGGCGACATCATCTCCGACCTCTGTGCCGGTCTGGTCGGCGGTCTCGGTCTGGCGCCCGGCGACAACATCGGCGAGCATGCGGCGATCTTCGAGGCGGTGCACGGTTCGGCGCCGGACATCGCCGGCAAGGGCATCGCCAACCCCTGTGCGCTGCTGCTGGCGGCGGCCGACATGCTCGACTACCTGGACATGGTGGCCAAGGGCGACCAGCTGCGCCGGGCGATCCGCACGACGATCGAGCTGGATCAAGCGCAGGTCACCCCCGATCTTGGTGGCCAGGGCAGCACGAGCTGCTTTGCCGACGCGATCATCAAGCACATCAGGGGCTGAGCCTGGGCAGCCCCTGGTTGGCGATGAACGTCCTCTGCTTGCCCGGCCCGTGCCGTCCGGCTGTTCCACTTCGCCAGCTTCGCCGGCACGCTGCAGCAGCATGAACTCCGGAGCGCTGCAGGTTCCGACGGCAAGACTATCGCCTTTGCTGTCTGCGGCTGAAGGGACGGTTGTCGAGCGATCCGCAATGGGGCGTCATTCAGCGGTCCCGCGAGCCAGCCGTTGCGTGATGTGCGCCTGCCAGGCTGTCGACAGCTCCGGTATCTCCAGCGCACGCGCCAGGACGTGCAGCGCGGCCGGATCGTCGGGTTTCAGGTAGGCGTCGAACAGCGTGCGGACCGACAGGCGGCCGTGGCCGCGGGCCACCACGTCCACGGTGTCGCCTGCTTCGATCGTGCCCTGTTCAAGCACGCGCAGGTAGAAGCCGGTACGCAGCGACTGGGCGAACCGTTTCGGCATGCCCGCGTCGGCCAGCCGGATGCCCAGCTTGAAGCACGGTACCCGCGGCTGGGTGATGGTGAACCGCGCATCGCCGATGCGCAGCTGGTCGCCCACGCACAGTTCGGCCTCGTCCAGCCCGGTCACCGTGAGGTTTTCGCCGAACTGTCCATGGGGCAGGGCATCCCGGCCGAGCACGTCACGCCAGTACGCGTAGTGATCCAGCGAATAGGCGTAGACCGCCTTGTCCTCGCCGCCGTGGTTGCGCAGATCGGCCTGGCCGTCGCCGTCGAGGTTGAGCCAGCGCACCGCCACCGGGCCGGCCACCGGCTGCTTGAAGATGCCGGTCGCCACCGACCCGTCGCCGTACGCGACCGCTGCGGGCGGCGCGACGTTGATGGAGATCAGGGTCATGGCCATCGGTGTGCGGCTCCGCGGTTTCGAGGGGGCTGCCGTCGACCCGATCGCTCAGGATTCTTTCGGCTTGCGCTTGCGCGCCGGTTTGGCTTCGCTGGCGGCGATGAGCTGCTGCAGATACGCAATGCCTTCCTCTTCGGGAAAGAAGGCGACCACATCGGCCACGGTCAGGCCGTAGCGTTTCCTGAGCGAGAGGAAGTCGGCCCGGGCGTTCGCCAGCCGCATGTCGCCGATCGGCTTCTCGGTGGGCAGGTATTCCTTGCGGTCGATCGCGGCGAGTTCTTCCTGGAAGCGCCGGAATGCATCGTTGGGGACGGGCATGGTACGTTGCGGTAGCTGTGTCGGAAGAACCATTGTCTCATGCAGGGCGAACGGCGGCACCCGGCGCCGTATGGTTTTCGGCCCGCCGCCGGCCAGGATCACCCTGCCGGTTCGCTGATCGGGACGTGGGCGCGCTGCCAGGCGCGCAGGCCGATGACGGCCAGTGCGACGAACCCCGCGTACAGCACCGAGGTGATCAGCAGGTGCTTGTAGACGTACTCGCCCACGTAGATCACGTCGACCACGATCCACAGCCACCACGCGGCGATGTGCCGGCGTCCCTGCCACCACTGCGCGACCAGGCTGAAGGCGGTGAGCGCGGCATCCAGCCAGGGCAGTGCGGCATCGGTCCAGCGGTGCATCGCAAAGCCCAGCGCGAGCGCGCCGGCCAGGCCGATCGCGAGGTGTGCGAAAGCCTCCGCAGCGTGCAGCGGCGCGACCTGGACCCGCCCGTCTTCGTCCAGGTTGCGCAGCCAGCGATGCCAGCCGTAGACGATCAACCCGGCAAACGCGACCTGCAGCAGCGCATCGGAATACAGTCTGGCGTCGATGAAGATCCATGAGTAGACCAGTACCGACAGCAGCCCGATCGGCCAGCACCATGGCCGGCGCCTGGCGGTGAGCCAGACGCCCCAGGCGCTGAGCAGCGCGCCGGCGAGTTCGACCCAGGTCATCTCAGAACCCGACCGTGAGCGACAGCCGGGCCAGCCGTGGTGTGCCCGGGAACAGGTAGCTGTCGCCATAGGCGCTGCCGGTGTCGCGCCAGTAGAAATGGTCGAACACGTTGTCCACGTTCAGCCGCCAGGTCAGCGCGTGGCCGTGCCACCGGCTTTCGTAGCGCAGGCCGGCGTCGAACACGTTGTAGGCCGGCACGCTGGTCCTGCCGTTTGGCGTGGCGGGGTTGGTGCTGGCGTAGCGCCAGCCGCCGAGCAGGCTCAGCTGCGGTGCGAACGGCAGGCGCCAGTCCAGATAGACGGCCGAACGCAGGCGCGGCACGTTGACGATCTGGTGGCCTTCGTAGCTGGGTGTGCCGGTGTTCTGCGCGCGGGCACGGATCAGGTTGATGCTGGCGGTGAGGCGCAGGTCCGGGCTGACGCGGCCTGCGGCGTCGAGCTCCAGCCCGCTGTGCACTTCGCTGCCGCGCTGCACGAAGGTGAAGCCTTCGGGCGTGCTGTCCGGCTGCGCGAACTGGTAGGGCTGGCGGATGCGGTACAGCGCGGCGGTGAGGCTGAGCGCGTCGCTCCAGTCGTATTTCACGCCCGCCTCGATCTGGCGCGACAGCAGCGGCGCCAGCGTGGTGCCGCCGTTGGACGTCCAGTACGGCGCCTGGCCGCCCAGCGCCAGGCCCTTGCTGAAGCTGAGGTAGGCGGTCAGCGGTGCGGTGGGCTGCCACATCAGCGCCGTCTGCGGCAGGAACCTGCCCAGTCGGGTGTCGCGCTGGAGCACGCCGCTGCTGTCGTAGTCGCGCTCGTGCAGGCGCACGAAGCGGCCGCCGGCCAGCAGTTGCCAATGCGCGCCCAGGTGCAGGCGATCGAGCCCGAACAGCGAGTGCTGCCAGCTGGTCAGCGTGCGCGCGGACGGTCCGGGCTGGTTCGGCGAGGGTGCGAAGAAGGGCGGATTGGCCTCGTTGATGTTGGCCGTGCCCACGTAGTCGTAGACGTACGGGCGCTGGTCCAGGGTGCGGCGGAACGCGCTGGCGCCGAAGCTGATCTCGTGGCCGACGGCGCCGGTGTCGAAGCTGCCCTTGAGCACGGCGCGCGCCTCGTCGTTCCGGCGGGTGTCGCCGGGGCTGCGGAAATCGTAGACGTCGTAGTCGCCGTTGGGTGCGAAGAAGTAGCCCGGCGTGGCGCCGCTGGCGCAGGCCGGCGAGTAGAAGCAGCCGTAGGCGAAGGCCACGTTGTCGTTGATCCGGCTGCGGCTGT
Source organism: Lysobacteraceae bacterium (assembly GCA_028871555.1). Classification (GTDB taxonomy): domain Bacteria; phylum Pseudomonadota; class Gammaproteobacteria; order Xanthomonadales; family Rhodanobacteraceae; genus Rhodanobacter. The sequence continues at coordinate 7,313 of JAGWNA010000053.1, read as the reverse complement.
GGCCGGCCGACAGCTGCATGCTCCAGTGGTCGCTGAAGCGGTAGTTGAAGCGCGCGGTGGTATTGCTGGCGGCGATGCCCACCGGCTGCTGCCACGGCTCGAAGCCGAGCATGCGGGTGCGGCTGGGATGGGGCGGCAAGGTGGTGCCGCCCAGCAACTGGTAACCGGAAACCGAGCGCTGGCCGCTGGTCTGGTAGTCGGTGTCCAGCTGCAGCGTGGCGTCCGGGCTGATCTTCCAGTCCGCCGCCAGCGAGAGGAAATTGCGCCGGCCGTTGGCGTGCTCGACGTAGGAGTGCATGTCCTCGTGCGCCGCGTTCACGCGCACGCCGAAGCTCGGCGACAGCCAGCCGCCGATATCCACCGCGGCGTAGCGCGAGCCGTGCGAATCGGTGCCGACGGTGGCGCTGCGCACGTCGGCGGGGCGCTTGCTGACGTAGTTGATCAGCCCGCCGGGTGCCACCACGTCGGCCTCCAGCCCGCCCAGGCCCTTGAGGATCTCCACCCGCTGCTTGTCCTCCAGCGGCGTCAGCTGCTCGCCGGCGATGGTCATGTCGTTGAGGCGATAGCCGGTGGCCAGGTCCAGCACGAAGCCGCGGATGGCGATGTCCTGGTAGTAGCCGACCGGCGCGTAGTTGTCGCCGAGCGCCGCATCGGAGCGGGCCAGCTCGCTCAGCGTGCGCGGCTGGCGGTCGTCGATCTGGTCGCGGGTGATCACGCTGACCGCGGCCGGCGTGTCGTGCAGCGGCGCGCTGCCGAAGCTGCCGAAGGTGTCGATCTGCGAGCTGTCGGCGCGATAGCCCTTGTCCGTGTTCGCCTTGACGTGGACGGCTGCCAGCGGCGTGGCATGTGACTTGCCGGCGGTATCGTCGGCGTGCGCGGCGGGCGCATGGGCAAGCGCCAGCGCGGACAGCAGGGCAAGGGCAAGGCGGGTGCGGGGCAGGGGCATCGTTCGTCGTCTCGTGGCGGGCAGACGAAGCGACGGCAAGCCGCACGCCCGGACGGACGCGACGACTCGGCAAGCTCCCTACGCCGGTACTGACCGGATCAGGTTCCAAGGGACTCTCTCAGCCCGGCAGCACCGGGCACCCCCGCTTCAAGAATGCCCATTATAACCACGAAACGCGGACGTGCGGATCAGGTGCCGTCGCGGATGGCCTGCAGCAGAGCCTGTCCCGGCGCGGTGGCGAACCACGCCGCGTGACCCAGCAGGAAGGTGTCATAGGCGACATCGGCATTCGGGCGCGAGCGGGTGATGGCATGGAAGTACTCGACCTCGGACAGCGCGAAATCCATGTGCACCAGCGGCAGCAGGTCGGCCAGCAGCTGCCGTTGCGCGCTATCCAGCGGGCGCTGCTCGCCGTAGCCGGCGAGCAGCGCCAGCGCCACGTCGGCATGCGCGGCGTCGGCGCCGCGGTCGAGTTCGAGCCAGGCGATCGCATTGCGTTCGATCGCGGTGGCCAGGTCGAACAGGGCGAACGTGGCTGCGGCGAGGCCGAAGTCGAGCACGGCGGCGATGTCGGCGTGCGCTTCGCCGCCGCTCCAGCACAGGTTGGAGACATGCCAGTCGTTGTGCGTCCACAACCGTGGTTGCTGCATCAGGCGCGGCTGCACGGCGGCATGCCAGGGCTTCAGCAGGCGTGCGAGGTCGCCGGTCCAGTCGCGGTTGCGCAGGTAATCGGCCAGGCCGGGGCGGCCGGGCAGTTGCGCCTGCAGGGCGGCGATCGGATCGGCGGCGCAGACCAGCTCGCTGCGCGCGACCAGGATATGCGTATCGCGCTGGGCGGTGCGGTAGTTCGCGGCGGCATCGTGCAGCACGGCGAGCATGCGCCCGGCGGTGAATGCATGCTCGCGGTTGGCCAGCACCGACCACGAGATGGCTTCGCGGTACAGGTCGACGCCGGCGGCGCGCGCATGGATCTCGTAGACCCAATCGCCCCGGGCGATCGCGGTCTCTCCGTGTTCGTCGCGCAATACCTCGGGTATCGGCACGCCGGCATGGCGCAGGTGCGCGATGAAGCGGTGCTCCTCGGCCAGGGTCGCGGTCGTGCGCACCCGCTGGTGATGACGCTTGACGAAGACCGTGCCGGCGGTCGTGTCGACCAGGCAGGCGGCCGACAACGGGCGTGGACTGTGCCAGACGATGCGGTCCGGCGCGCCCAGTTGCCGATACCCGCGCAGCACGCGCGCGACCTCGCCGGCGGTCAGTGGCGGCCAGTCCGGCGGCATGCTGTCGCCAGCGAGTCCGTGCACGCTGTGCGGGGGATTGCTCATGGTGGCGCCGAGGGCTTCGATGGAGGCAACGAGGTGGATTATCCCTGAAGACGTCCTGGCCGTTCCGGGTTGCCATTCGATGAAAAGGCGCAGATTGCCATGGCAACTTCCCGCCGGCGGCTGCATCGCGTCTAATGGGCGGCCCCACACGATGTGCATCGCCCCATGAGCGCCCTGTTGCTGCTGTTTGTCTGCCTGATTCTCGGTGTGCTCGTCGCACGCTTTGCCAAGCCGCCGGCCGGCACGGTGCACGGGATCAACTGGTGGGTGATCAACGTGGCGTTGCCGGCGCTGGTGCTGGAGCTGATCCCGCGGCTGAGATTCGATCCGCAGCTGTGGTTTCTGGTGGCGGCGATGTGGCTCACCTTCGGTGGTGCCTGGCTGCTGTTCGCCCTGCTGGGGTCGCGGCTGGGCTGGTCGCGGCAGCGCATCGGCGCGCTGATCCTGGTCTGCGGCCTGGGCAATACCGCGTACATGGGCTACCCGCTGATCCAGGCCATGCACGGCAAGGCGGGTCTGGCGCTGGCGGTGGTGGCCGATCAGCTCGGCGCGTTTCCGGTCCTGGCGTCCGCCGGCATCGTGGTGGCTTCGCTCTATTCCGGGCGCACGCCGCAGTTGCGCACGATCGTCTTGCGCATGCTGACCTTTCCAGCATTCATGGCGCTGCTGATGGGCATCTTCGCAGGGTGGCTTGGCGGCTGGCCGGAACTGCTGAATGGCGTGTTTGCGCCGATCGGCGCCACGCTGACGCCGCTGGCGCTGTTCTCGGTCGGCCTGCAGTTCAAGTTTCATCCGGGCCAGCGGCAGGCGACGGCGGCGAGCCTGGGGCTGGGCTGGAAACTGCTGCTGGCACCGCTGCTGTGCTGGGCGATGGGAGTCGCCGCCGGCGTGCAGGGGCTGGTGCTCACCGTCGGCGTACTGCAGGCCGCGATGGCGCCGATGGTGTCCGCGGCGATCATTGCCGACGAGTACGCTCTGGAACCCGCGCTGGCCAACACCGTGCTGGGCGCCGGCATCGTGCTGTCGCTGGTCACGGTGCCGCTGGCCAACCTGTGGCTGGGCGGATGATGGTCCGGCAGGGCATGCAGCGATGATTTCGGCCAACCGGACTCTCGCCTCCACCGGCGTAGCCCGGTAGGCTGCCGGCATGTCACGGCACACCGATTCCGGATTGCACGAGATACGCGCCGATATCTGGTTGTGGGCGGCCCGTTTCTTCAAGACGCGCGCGCTGGCCAAGCAGGCGCTCGGCAGTGGCAGGGTGGAGGTGAACGGCGCGCCCTGCAAGGCTGCCCGGGCGGTGCGGATCGGCGACATGCTGAGGATCAGCCGTGGCGAGGAACGGCTCGAAGTGGAAGTGCTGGCGCTGTCCGGGCAACGCGGCCCGGCACCGCAGGCGCAGGCGCTGTACCGCGAGACCGAGTCCAGCCGGCGGGCGCGCGAGGTGGCGCGCGAGCAGCGTCGCTTGACCGGTGCGGACCTGCTCCGACCGTCCACCCGGCCCGGCAAGCACGATCGGCGCGCGCTGCGGCAGTTGAAAAAGCCGTTCCGCAGCGATGCCGGTTGAGCCGCCCCGATCCCGCTGCAGCGGGACCATGAGGCTTCAGGATTGCATCCGTGGTGCGACTACCGGGAAACTAGCTGCGATTCTTCAGGGGAGACGGATCATGGCGACGCTCGATCTGTTCAGGCGACTGCTCGGTAATGGCGAGCGACGGCATCGACTGCCGCGCGTTCTTGCCCCGCGCGGTGCGCGCATGCTGGTCGTGGACGATTCGGCCACCATCCGTGCCGTGCTGGGCAAGATGCTCGGTCAGGATGGCTATGCCGTGTTGAAGGCCGGCGACGGCGAGACGGCGCTGGCGATGGCGCGCAGCGAGCAGCCGGAGCTGATTTTCCTGGACATCGTGATGCCCGGCATGAACGGTTTCGCCGTGCTGCGCACGCTGCGCCGCGACCCGCGGACCCGCGGCATTCCGATCGTGATGATCAGCGGCAATCTGCAGGCGACCGAGCAATTCTACGTACAGCGCTACGGTGCCGATGACTTCATGAAGAAGCCCTTCGGCCGTGCCGAGGTGTTCCAGCGGATCCGGCAACTGGTCGAGTCGGGGCGGCTGCCGGCGCGTGATCCGTCGCTGGAGCCCGCCGGCGACATGCCTGACCCGGGCAGTGCGCAGTCCGATGCGATACCGGATGTCGCGATGCCTGACAAGGACGACCCGAGCATGATCCCGCCGGTATTCAGCATGCCGCTGAACGATGACCCGGACGATCCGCAGTCGCGCAGATGAACTCGCCGTGGCGACTGCTCCGCTGCCTGCGTGCTGCCTTCAGCGCAACTGCTTGAGCCGGTACAGCGCGTCGAGCGCCTCGCGCGGCGAGAGCCGATCCGGATCGATGTCGTCGAGCGCACGGCTCACCGCTGACGGCCGGGCGTCGGCGAACAGCCCCAGTTGCGGCGATGCCTCGGCGCCGATCCCTGCGGCGCCGGCGTGGCTGTGCATGCCGCGCTCGAGTTCCGCCAGCGTGCGTTTTGCGTCGGCGATCACCGATTTCGGCAGGCCCGCCAGCGCCGCCACCTGCAGGCCGAAACTGCGGTTGGCGGGGCCTTCCTTCACCGCGTGCATGAACACCAGTTGCTCGCCCCGTGCCTGATCGTGGAATTCCACCGCGTCCAGGTGCACGTTGGCGATGGTGGGGTATTCGCCGGCCAGCTCGGTCAGCTCGAAGTAGTGCGTGGCGAACAGGGTCCAGGCGCGGCTGGTCGTGGCCAGGTGCACGGCGGCGGCGCGGGCCAGCGACAGGCCATCGTAGGTGCTGGTGCCGCGGCCGACCTCGTCCATCAGCACCAGGCTGTGTTCGGTGGCATTGTGCAGGATGTTGGCGGTTTCGCTCATTTCCACCATGAAAGTGGACTGCCCGCGCGAGAGGTCGTCGCCGGCGCCGATGCGGGTGAAGATGCGATCGATCGGGCCGATCACCGCGCGCGCCGCCGGCACGTAGCTGCCGATATGCGCCAGCAGCACGATCAGCGCGTTCTGGCGCATGTAGGTGCTCTTGCCGCCCATGTTGGGGCCGGTGATCACCAGCATGCGGCGATCGTCGTCCAGCTGCAGGTCGTTCGGTTCGAACGGTTCGTCGCGAACCTTCTCGACCACCGGATGGCGGCCGCGCTCGATGCGGATGCCGGGCTCATCGGTGAGTTCGGGGGCGCTCCAGTCCAGCGCCTGGGCGCGTTCGGCCAGGGTGGCGAGCACGTCGAGTTCGGCGATCGCCGCGGCGGCGGCCTTCAGCGGTTCGAGTTTTCCGGTGAGCGTGTCGAGCAGGGCCTCGTACAACACGCGTTCGCGCATCAGCGAGCGTTCCTTCGCCGACAGCACCTTGTCCTCGAAGGTTTTCAGCTCCTCGGTGATGTAGCGCTCGGCGTTCTTGGTGGTCTGCCGGCGCGTGTAGTGCGCGGGCGCCCTGTGCGATTGGCCCTTGCTGATCTCGATGTAATAGCCATGCACGCGGTTGTAGCCGACCTTGAGCGTGGCGATGCCGCTGGCGGCCTTCTCGCGTTCCTCAAGTTCGACCAGATACTGGTCGGCGTGGGTCGAGAGCCGGCGCAGCTCGTCGAGTTCGGCGTCGTAGCCGTCGGCGACCACGCCGCCGTCGCGCTGCAGTACCGGCGGCTGCGCGACGATGGCGCGGGCGAGCAGGGCGGCGGTTTCCGCGTGGTCGCCGATGCGTTCGACCAGGGTGTGCAGCAGCGGGCTGTCCAGCTCTTCGATGTGCTGTTGCAATTCCGGTGCAGCCAGTAGACCATCCCTGAGTGTGGAAAGGTCGCGCGGCCGTGCCGAGCGCAGCGCCACGCGGGCCAGGATCCGCTCCAGGTCGCCGATGCCGCGCAGGGACTCGCGCAGCGATTGGTGGTGGCGGTCGATCAGCACGCCGATGGCCTGGTGGCGCCGGCGCAACAGCCGGCGCGAGCGCAATGGCCGGTTCAGCCAGCGGTGCAGCGCGCGCGCGCCCATCGGCGTCACCGTCTCGTCGAGCACGCCCAGCAGGGTGTGCTCGGTGCGTCCGCCGGGGTGCGTGTCCAGTTCCAGGTTGCGTCGGGTGGCGGCGTCCAGTGCGACCGTCTCGCTGGCACTTTCCACCGCCATGCCGGACAGATGCGGCAGCGCGCTCTTCTGGGTTTCCTCGACATAGCCGAGCAGGCAGCCGGCGGCGGCGATGCCCAGCGTCAGGTTGTCCACGCCGAAGCCGCCCAGGTCGCGGGTGCCGAAGAAACGGTTCAGTTCGCGCCGGGCCGTCTGCGCATCAAAATGCCACGGCGGCCGCTTGCGCAGGCCGGGCAGGTTGCTGACCAGCTTCGGCCACGCCACGTCCTCCCCGACCAGCGTCTCGGCCGGCTGCAGCCGCGCCAGTTCGGCCGCCAGCGCTTCGGCATTCGGGACCTCGCCGAGCAGGAAGCGGCCACTGGACAGGTCGATCCAGGCCAGCCCGTACGCCCCGCCCGGACCGGCGGCGATGGCCAGCAGCAGGTTGTCGCGGCGATCTTCCAGCAGTGCGGCATCGGTGACCGTGCCGGGTGTGATGATGCGCACCACCTTGCGCTCGACGATGCCCTTGGCCAGCGCCGGATCGCCGATCTGCTCGCAGATCGCCACCGATTCGCCGAGGCGCACCAACTTCGCCAGATAATTTTCCACCGCATGACAGGGCACGCCCGCCATCGGAATCGGTGCCCCGGCGGACTGCCCGCGCTGGGTCAGGGTGATGTCGAGCAGGCGCGCCACCTTGCGCGCATCGTCGTAGAACAGTTCGTAAAAATCGCCCATCCGAAAGAACAGCAGTATCTGCGGATGCTCGGCCTTGGCGGCGAGGTACTGGCGCATGAACGGGGTATGCTGGACGGGATCGGCTTGGCTCATGCAATGGAAGGTCTTGGCGTGATCGTGCGGAACGGGTAGAACGTGGCTCCGGGAGCCCGGCCGACCAACGGTCCGGCAGGTTCCCGTGCTCGCGCAACGTTCATTCAAGTCGGAGAGTCT
>JAGWNA010000052.1 GCA_028871555.1 Lysobacteraceae bacterium | reverse complement strand
CCTTCCCTCGCTTTCTCCTCGACGTACTTGCCGGCAATGATGGTGGGCACGTACCAGGTGCCGTGTTCCTTCATCAGCTTCATGTCCTCGGCGTTCATGAAGGTGCCGTGCTCGATCGAGTCGACGCCGCCGAGCACCGCGCGGCGGATCGCCTCGGCGCCGTGCGCGTGGGCCGCCACGGTGAAGCCGTAGTCGTGCGCGGCGGCGACCACGGCCTTGATCTCGTCGATGGTCATCTGCGGGTTCTCGGCGCTGGAGCTTTCGTCCAGCACGCCGCCGGAAGGCATGATCTTGATCAGGTCGGCGCCGTCCTTGTAATGCTGGCGCACCGCTTTCCATGCATCCTCGGGCGAGTTGATGATGCCGTCCTTCGGGCCGGGGTCGCCCTGCAGATCCCAGCGGAAGCCGTTGGTCGGGTCGGCGTGGCCGCCGGTGCTGCCGATGAACTGGCCGGCGGTGAAGATGTGCGGGCCGGGCACGATGCCGGCGTTGACCGCATTGCGCAGCGCGATCGATTCGTTGTGCTCGTCGCCGACGTTGCGCACCGTGGTGAAGCCGGTCAGCAGGGTGCGCTTCGCGTAGACCGTGCCGCGGATCGCGTAGTCCGCCGGATTGAGGCGGAACTTGTCGCTGTAGGTGGAGCGGCTGAACTGCATGGTCAGGTGGGTGTGCGAGTCGATCAGGCCCGGCAGGCAGGTGGCGCCGTCCAGTTCGACCACGCGGAAGCGGCCGCCGGCCGCGATGGCGGCATCGCGATAGGGTGCGGCGTCGGCGCTGCCGGCGCGCAGCGCCTCGATGCGGCCGTCCTCGACGACCACCGTGGTCGCGCCGAGCAGTTTGCCGGCGGCCGGGTCGAGCAGGTGCGCGCAGTGCAGCAGGCTGACGTCGTGGCCTGCGGGCTTGCCGTCGGCATGGACGACGGTCGGCAGCGCGAAGGCCGCGGCGATCGCGAAGGCAAGCAGTGGCTTCATGGCGGATCCCCTGGGTCGAGTGGCGATTGTAGTGTGCCGCTGCGTGCTTGGCGGCCCTTTCGGCGCCTCCGCCCGGGTCAACGATGGCCGGGCCGGCTCTCTCCCGACGTCGCCGGCGTGCGGTCGGGCGCCGCGCCCGTCGCGGCCGCCGCCGCTGGCGCGTGGCGGCGGCGTTCCGCATCGACGTGGCGCGCATGCAGGTCGGCGCCGTTGGCATCGGGCGTGCCCGCCATGCCGTCGTCGCGCGGCGCGCTGTCCCTGGTGTCGGTTTCCTCGCCGGCGGTGATCTTCAGGATCGAGTGGCGCATTTCGCGCGACAGGATGACCCGGGCATCGCGGACCATCGCTTCGAGCGCGCTGTCGTAATCGAGCTTGCCTGCCTCGTCGGTCCACACCACGCGGCGCTCGCGCAGCTTCTGGATGAAGCCGCGGAACAGCGCCCGGTCGAAGAATTCCGGCGCCGACAGTTCGTTGAGCAGGCTCAGCCGTTGCGCGCTCAGCGTGCAGGTCTTCTCCAGCTCGGCGGCCGTGAGCGTGTGCGGGCCGTTCTTGGCCAGCGCCGCGATGGTGATGTAGTAACGCTCGAATGCCTGGATCAGGCTGCGCGCGATCACCTTCAGCTGATAGGCCGCGTCGTCCTGGCCGGGGCCGCGCTCCAGCACGCGCCCGTCGTCGGTGGATTCGAGCAGGCCGTGGCGCACGAAGAAGTCGATGGTCGCCTGCAGCTGGGTGCAGAAGCCCTTGCTGTTCCATGGCAGGAACAGCTCGCCCTGGATGAACGGATAGATCAGCCGCCCCAGCCGCAGCACGGAGGCGCGCGCCATGCGCCGGTTGTTGAGAAAGCAGCAGGCCACCCAGGCGGCGGCGGCGTTCAGATGGAGCACGTTGTTGCGGAAGTAGCTGAGCAGCACGGCCTGTTCGTTGTCGACGTTCAGCACGTCGCCCAGCGGGTGCTGCACGCGCTGGATCCAGCCCATCTGCTCGCCGTAGGCGATGATCCCGGCCGGGTTCATCGGCGTCAGCGTGATGCGGTCCGAATAAGGCAGTTCTTCCAGCAGTGCCTTGCTCAGGGCGAGCTGGGCCAGCAGGTCGCTCTCGGCCATGGCGTGCTTGGGAGTCGCCAGCAGGGCCAGCGCCAGCAGGTTGATCGGGTTGACGTCGGCGGCGCGGTTGATGTTGACCTGGATGCGCTCGGCCAGCGCATCCACCATGCTCCTGAGCCATTCGGGCTTGACGTCCGGATCGACCGTGCTGGTGCGCCAGTCGGGGCTGACAGCATCGAGCAGCGGGTTGAGTTCGATCGGCTCGCCGAAGTTCAGCGCGACATGCCCGTAGTGCTGGCGCAACACCTTCAGGCCACGCAGCAAACCGAGCAGGGATTCCTTTTCCTTCGGCTGGCCGCTGAGTTCGCCGGTGTAGGACTTGCCCTCCATCAGTTTCTCGTAACCGATGTAGACCGGCTGGAACAGCACGGGGCGCCGCGGTGCGCGCAGGAAGGCGCGCACGGTCATCGCCAGGATGCCGGTACGCGGCGCAAGCAGGCGGCCGGTGCGCGAGCGGGTGCCTTCGGTGAAGTATTCGATCGGCACGCCGCGGTCGATCAGCTGCGCCAGATACTCCTTGAACACCACCGAATACATCGGGTTGCCGGTGAAGCTGCGGCGCATGAAGAACGCGCCGCCGCGGCGCAGGATCGGTCCGACCCCGGGCAGGTTGAGGTTGACGCCGGCGGCGATGTGCGGAACGACCACGCCCGATACATGCAACTGGTAGCTGAGCAGCAGATAGTCGGTATGGCTGCGATGGCTGGGCACGTAGACCACTTCGTAGCCGGGCGCGGCGGCACGGGCCTTGTCGAAGTGGTGCATGGAAATGCCGTCGTACAGCTTGTTCCAGAAATTGCGCAGCAGGAACGATACCGAGCGCACCACCGGGTGCGAATAATCGGCGGCGATCTCCAGCACCAATTTGTGGGCCTTGCGCCAGGCCCTGGCGTGGCTGATCTTTTCTTTCGCGGCCGTGGCGGCGATCGCCGCGCGCACCGGTTCGGCATTCAGCACCGCATCGGCCACGGTGCGCCGGTGCGACAGATCCGGTCCGATCACCACCGCCCGGATGCGATGGAAGTGGATGCGCAAAACCCTGGCGAGTTTGCGCGTGAAACGCTCCGGCGCAACGTCGTCGGCTTCATCGTCCAGCGCCTGGCGCAACGATACCGGGGCGGAGAAGTGCACCACCGTGTCGCGGCCGTTCAGCAGCAATGCCAGCAGTCGGCGGAAACGGCCGACCATCACCCAGTTTTCCGAGAACAGCACGCGGAACCAGCCGCTGTCGCGGCTCGGCGCGCGGCCGACGTAGATCGACACCGGCACGATCTGGATATCGCGCTCGGGCAGGCCTTCCAGCGACTGCACCAGCTGCCGCAGCGGCTCGTTGGAGGTTCGTTTGCGGATGCGGCCGAACACCCAGCCCTCGCGCCGTGCCAGTGCAAATACCGAGCGCCGGCGACGGGTGCCGAGCAACGGCTGCATCGGACTGGGCAGGCCGGCTTCGCGGCATGCCCGTTGCAGGATCAGGGCATCTGAAAAGCCGTCGCGTTCGATCACGTAGCATACCGGCGCACCGGCCTGCAGCAGTACGGCCGGTTCCGCCGGTTCGCGGCGGATGCGCACGCAAGGCTGCAGCAGCTGACCGGCCAGCTTGAACCACCAGGGCGCGCGCTGGCGGTGACTCGAGTCTGCAGTGAAAAGGGTGGCCATCGGTCTATTCTAACGACTGCATCGTTCAGTCTTTCGCCACTGCGGCATTCGCGGCGACTGCGGCACTGGCATTGGTGGCCGGCAGGTTCAGCTGCCGGTGCGACTGGCGCACGTTGTCCAGCATGTCCTCGCTGTACCAGCGGCCGTCCTGTTCGATCAGCTTCGATTCGGTCGAAAGCGGCTTGCCCAGCAGCCTGTAGTCGATCTTCACGATGGCATGGCCGTGCGCATTGCCGATCAGCGTCAGCTTGACCGAGTTCAGCGCATCGTCCACCGACAGGCCGTAGAGCGCCAGCAATTGCCTGGCGCCGGCGAAGCCGAGCGAGTACTCCTTCATCGCGGCGTCGAAATCCATCGCGCGCAGCTGGTCCGGACTGCGCAGATCAAGCTTGCGCGCGGTCGCCACGATGACGCCGATCGCCTGCTTCGCGCGGCCCTGATCGAACCATGGTGCCTGCTTGGCCCACGGCGTGAGCACGTCCAGAATCCCGTTGAGCTGGTCCTTCTGCGTCCCGGTCAGATCCTTGTTCCCGGCCACGCCGCGTTTCGCCAGCGCCTCGCCGATGCTGATCAGTACCGGCAACTGGTCCTGGTACTTCTGTTTCATGGTGGCCAGCTTCGGCTGCAGCTCGGCGTACAGTCTGGTGGATGCATCGGGCCCGGTGAGGGCCTGCATTTTTGCCTTGAAGCGGGCGCGGTCCCCGGGAGTGACGGGGGGCTGGTTTGCCTCGTGCCGACTCCAGTCGGCACGCACCGTGGCGTAATCGGCTGGCGGCAGCGCATGTTTCCACAGCCCGTTGAAGTCGCCGGCCTTGAGCAGGTCGATCGACGTCTGCACGGCCGCCTCCGGCGAGCTGCCGCCGGGCTGCGCGCGATCGTCTGCGCGGTGGCAGGCGGCCAGCACCAGTGCGACGCATAACGGCAGCAGGAGCTGCCGCAAGGAAGAAAAGCGCATGAATGGATCTCGCTGTGGAGGATGGCTGGGCGATTCATGCCGTCATGGTGCCGTGGTCGGGCAGGGTAAGCGGCGCAACGGTGTGGAAACAAGGGCCGCTCGCGGACATGGCGCGGAACCGGGCGCCACATAAAGAAAACCCCGCGGACCTGGAGCCTCGCGGGGAAATCCGGCCAGGCCGGAGAGGAAATGGCCTTAGCCTGCAGCGTCTGTGGGGCCGCAGGGGATGGCGGCCAAAGATGTTACCGGCTTGCCTGAGTTAAGGCAACGCCTGTATTTCATTTATCAATTCATTGAATTCAAATACATTTCAATGAAATTCATCACTGTTGGCGCAGCGCCCCGATTTTCAGTCGTCGCCGTTCCTCGCGCGGAGCCTGCCAGTCGTTGTTGAACAGTGCCGGTTCCCACGAGCCGTAGGTCGGGTTCGGCAGCACGAACCAGCGGGTGCCGATCCACGACAGGTATGGCGCCACCGCGCTTGCACGGCCGCGGGGGATGTTCGCCGGCACGTCGACGAAATCGCCGATCTGGTCGCCGAACTGCATCAGTACCCGGTAGTGGCGGCTGATCAGCTGGCGCCGGCAGCCTTTTTCGGTGCCGATCTGTTCGCAACCCTTGACGAAGGTGCCCAGGCCCAGAAAAGCATCCGGTCCGGATACCGGCAAGCCGACCTTGCGCAGGTTGGCCAGGGTGGCCTGATCCAGATCCCGGGCGCGATTGCTGATGTAGATGACCGCGATGCCGTGGCTGGCGGCGAACTGCGTGAACTCGACCGCACCGGGCAGGGCGCGCGCTTTTTCTTCCTTGCACCACGCCGCCCAGTCGGCCTCGTTGAATTCGCCGCCGCTCCTGATCAATCGTGCCTGGTAGGGCGAGTTGTCCAGTACGGTTTCGTCGATGTCCAGCACCACCGCCGGCTTCAAACCCTTGACCGGGGCGACCCGGTCGTCCTGCGGCAGGGCATCCCAGCGCTTGTCCTGCAGTGCGGCGAGCAGGCGCTGGCGGGCATCGCGATAGGTCTGCAGATAGATCAGGTCGTGCTCGATCGCGGTCTGCGTCCACACCGTGGCGTTGAGGTTGTCGTCGGCCGGTGTGGCGGTGGCCGCAGGCGCACTCGCTTTGGGCGGCAGGGCGACGGCCACGGGCGTGCCTGTCCTGGGCGGCGGGGCCGCGCAGCCGGCGAGCAGGGCGAGAGCGAAAGCGGTCGCCGACAGACGGATGGACATGGACGCCCCTTGTTGAACGAATGACGACACAGGTTCGCCGGAGTTTACGACAGCCGTATTTCACCTCGCCGGGCTGGCGGGTTGCGCGCGCTGCTGACAGACTGACCGCATTCTTCGCGATGTCCCTTCACGGGCAACCCATGATGGCTACCCACGAACCCTCCCGTCCGCTGCGTGTCGCGAGTTACGTGCTGGCCGGCACCGCTCTGCTGCTGGTGTTGTGGTTGCGGCTGCTGCCGGCACTGCTGGCCGGTTCGCTGGTCTACGTACTGGTGCAGGCGGTGGCCCCGTTGCTGGGCAAGCGCATCTCCGGCGATCGTGCCCGGGTACTGGTGGTGACTGCGCTGGGGGTTGTCGTGGTGGGGCTGTTGATCGGGCTGATCCTCGGTGCCGTCAGCATCTTCCACAAGGAAATCGGCAACCCCGAAATGCTGTGGCGGCAGCAGCTCATGCCGCTGGTGGAAAAGGCCCGCCAGCAATTGCCATCGATGCTGGTCGATCACCTGCCGGTCAGCGTCGACGATTTGCGCGATGGTGCGGTCGAGCTGGCGCGCAAGCATGCAGGGACATTGCAGCACGCCGGCAAGGAGGCGCTGCGGCTGTTCGTGCAGATCATCATCGGGCTGCTGATGGGCGCAATCGTTGCACTGAGCCGCGCCCGGCCGGCGCACCAGGTCGGACCGCTGGCTGCCATATTGAGCTTGCGCAGCCAGCGCCTGGCCGAGGCGTTCCGCAACATCGTGTTCGCCCAGGTCAAGATCTCGCTGATCAACACCGTGTTCACTGCGATCTTCCTGCTCGGCGCACTGCCGCTGTTCGGCATCCACGTGCCGTTGGCCAAGACACTGGTAGTGGTCACTTTCGTGGTCGGGCTGCTGCCGGTGATCGGCAACCTGATTTCCAACACGGCGGTGACCATCGTGGGCTTGTCGGTATCGCTCGGCGTCGGCATTGCCGCGCTGGGCTTTCTGGTGCTGATCCACAAGCTCGAATATTTCCTCAACGCGCGCATCGTCGGCACCCGGATCCGCGCCCGTGCGTGGGAGCTGCTGACCGCGATGCTGGTGATGGAAGCCGCCTTCGGTCTGCCGGGCCTGATCGCCGCGCCGATCTACTACGCCTACCTGAAGAGCGAACTGGAGGCGGAGAAATTGCTCTGATCTGACGGCCGCGCGCTTCTCCCGCGAGGCTTTTACGTCGGGGTGCCGCGGCCTCAGCTGCCGGCCAGCATCGCAGCGATTTTCGCCAGGTGGGATTCGGCGGTCTCGCGCACCACTTCCTTGTCCGCTTCCGGATCCCTGCCCTGCCAGTGCAGGTCGGCTTGCGGCAGTTCGTGCAGGAAGCGGCTGGGCTGGTTGTTGTGGACTTCGCCATAACGTCTGGTCTTTGCCGACCATGACAGCGTCAGCAGTTCCTTGGCGCGGGTAATGCCCACGTACATCAGGCGGCGCTCCTCGTCGAGGCGTCCTTCGTCGAGCGCGCCTTCGTGCGGCAGCGTGCCGTCTTCGCAGCCCACGATGAAGACGAAGCGGAATTCCAGGCCCTTGGCGGCGTGCAGCGTCATCATGCGCACCGCGTTGCCGGGGTCGTCGCGGTCGGCGTGGCTGAGCAGGGCCAACTGCGCGGCGAGATCGCCGGTGCTCGCGCCCTTCTGCATCGCGCGGAACCAGGCGGTGAGTTCCGCGAGGTTGCCGAGCTTGCGCTCGCGCACGCCGGCGTCGGGCGTGGACGCGGCGAGCTGGGCCGCGTAGCCGGTGCGCTTCAACACGCGTTCGACCAGGTCGGCGGCGCTCTCGTGCAGCGAGGCGCTGCGCAGTTCGTCCAGCAGTTCGGCGAACGCGGCCAGCGCGGCGGCGGGGCGCGGGCTGAGCTGGCGCAGCACGGCGTCGCTGCGGGTGGCCTCCAGCAGCGAGCAGTGCTTCGACTGTGCCAGCTGGCCCAGCTTCTCCAGCGTGGTCGCGCCGATCTCGCGCTTCGGGCAGTTCACCACGCGCAGGAACGCGGCATCGTCGCTGGGATTGGTCAGCAGGCGCAGATAGCACAGCAGATCCTTCACCTCGGCGCGGTCGAGGAAGGAGAGCGCGCCGGTGAGGTGGTAGGGAATCTGCGCCAGACGCAGCGCCTTCTCCAGTGGCCGCGCCTGGAAGTTGCCGCGATAGAGGATCGCGATGTCGTGCCAGCGCGCCTTGTGTTTCTCGGCCAGCGTGGTGGCGATGGCGGCCACCCGCTCGGCCTCGTGTTCGGCCTCCTTGCATTCCAGCACGCGGATCGGCGCGCCTTCGGGCAGCTCGCTCCACAGTTTCTTTTCGTGCAGATGCGGGTTGTTGCCGATCAGCCGGTTCGCCGCGCGCAGGATGCGCCTGCCGCAGCGGTAGTTCTGTTCCAGCTTGATCACGCGCAGGTTCGGCCAGTCGCGGCCGAGTTGGCCGATGTTTTCCGGGTTGGCGCCGCGCCATGCGTAGATCGACTGGTCGTCGTCGCCCACGCAGGTGATTGCGCCGCGCTCGCCGGCCAGCACTTTCAGCAGGCGGTACTGGGCGTCGTTGGTGTCCTGGTATTCGTCCACCAGCAGGTAGCGCAAGCGTTCGCGCCAGGCATCGCGGCATTCGCCGTCGGCTTCGAGAATGCGCAGCGGCAGCCGGATCAGGTCGTCGAAATCGACCGCGTTGAACGCGGCCAGGCGCTGCTGGTACATCTCGTAGATCGTCGCCGCTTCCAGTTCGCGCGGGCTGCGCGCGGCAGCCAGCGCCTCCTGCGGCGTGAGGCCGCCGTTCTTGGCGCGACCGAGCAGATTGCGGATGCCGAACAGCACATCGGGCTTGGCTCCTTTGGGCGCCAGATCCTTGACGAGGTTGCCGCTGTCGTCCGCATCCAGCACCGAAAAGCCGCGGCGCAGCCCGGCCCGCGCATGCTCGGTCTGCAGGAACTTCAGCCCCAGCGCATGGAACGTGCACACCGTGACGGCCTGCGCGGCTTCGGCGTTGATCAGCTTGCCGACGCGCTCGCGCATCTCGCGCGCAGCCTTGTTGGTGAAGGTGATCGCGGCGATCTTCGACGGCGCCAGGCGCCTGCGCGCGATCAGCCAGGCGATCTTCTCGGTGATCACGCTGGTCTTGCCGGAACCGGCGCCGGCGAGCACCAGCAGCGGGCTGTCGCAATGTTCGACGGCGGCCAGTTGTTGCGGATTGAGCATGGAGTCCGGAGGAAGGTCGGCGCGGCGCACGATGGTAGCAGGGCGGTGCCCGTCGCGGCCGGCACGCGGCCGGTCGCGCTACCATGCATGGCCACGAACCGTGCGCATGACCATGGCCAAGCTCTACTTCTACTACTCGGCGATGAATGCCGGCAAGACCACCACCCTGCTGCAGGGCGCGTACAACTACCGCGAGCGCGGCATGCGCACGCTGATCCTCACGCCGGCGCTGGACAACCGCTACGGCGAGGGCGTGGTGGCCTCGCGCATCGGACTGCGGGCCAATGCGCTGCGCTTTGGCGGCGACGAGGATCTGCTGGCGCGGGTCGAGGCCGACATCGCGGCCCACGGTGCGCTGCATTGCGTGTTCGTCGACGAGGCGCAGTTCCTGAGCAGGGCGCAGGTGTGGCAGCTCAGCGACGTGGTCGACAGGCTCGGCATTCCGGCGCTGGCCTATGGCCTGCGCACCGATTTTCGCGGCGAGCTGTTCGAAGGCAGCCGCTACCTGCTGGCCTGGGCGGATCATCTGGAAGAGATCAAGACGATCTGCCACAGCGGCCGCAAGGCGACCATGGTGGTGCGCGTGGACGAGCACGGCCGCGCCGTCACCGACGGCCCGCAGGTCGAGATCGGCGGCAACGAGCGCTATGTCTCGGTGAGCCGCGCCGAATTCAAGAAGATCAGCCAGGGCAACGGCTGCATCGAATTGCAGCAACCGGTGCTGCCGTTGGGCGAAAGCCTTTGAACGGCGCCCGTCGACAAGGAATCTCATGAGCGATCCGATCACCATCCCTGCCTGGCAGCGCCCGCATTGGCAGGCCAGCGACGAGGAAATCCTGCTGCAGTTCTACGTGTTCGGCAAATTCGACGCGGTACGCGTGCCATCGCTCGACTACGGCAGTCCGGGCCTGCCGCCGGGCATCAGTGCGACCAATCACCCGCACGGCGATTTGCGGGCGTGGCAAGGCTACCCCCTGAAAGGCGCGATGGGCCGCATGTTCAAGGCGGATGCGCCCGAGGCCTGGCGGCGTGCCTTCGATGCGCCGGAAGTGATGGTGGTGCGCGGCACGCTCAGGGACAGCCCGGCCACCGGCTATCTGCGCGACACGCTGGGCGTGCTGGCGGGGCTGCTGGATATCGGCGGCACCGCGATCCTCGATCCGCAGATCCTGAGCCTGCTGGACGCCGATGCCTGGCGCCGGAAGTACCTGGTCCGGGGCGGTGCGCCGATCCGCAGCCACCTGCTGATCCTTTGCGACGGCGAGTCCGCAGCGGGCCGTTCCTGGATCCACACCCGCGGCATGCGCAAGTTCGGGCGTCCCGACATCAGCATCCGCCAGGTGCCCGAAGCCGCTCTCGATCGGGCCGGGCTGTTGTGCGAAAGGCTGCTCGAACTGCAGGCGCTCGGTGCGCACTTCGCCGATGGTCGGGTGCTGGATGTCGAGGGTCTGGGCAGCGGCGTCGTCGCACGTCTTCGCGCGGGACCGGACGATCCGCAGTTCAACAATACCTGCGTGGAGTTTCACTGGCCGCAGTGAAGACGGCTTCGTCGTCTCCGTGTACGGACGGCAGGCCGCTCAACGCTGGCAGCGCGGACACCAGAACGTCGAGCGCTGCCCCAGCGCGGCCTGCCGGATCGACGCGCCGCAGGTACGGCACGGCTCGCCGGCACGGCCGTAGACGTTCAGTTCGCGGAAGAAATAGCCCGGCGCACCATCGGGGTTGAGGAAATCGCGCAAGGTGGTGCCGCCGCGCTCGATCGCCCACGCCAGGATGCGCTTCACTTCCGCGGCGAGCCGCGCGTAGCGTGCACGCGAGATCGAGACGGCCGGGCGGCGCGGGTCGATGCCGGCGGCGAACAGGGCCTCGCTGGCGTAGATGTTGCCCACGCCGACGACGACGGTGTTGTCCATCAGGAACAGTTTCACGGCGCTGCTGCGGCTGCGCGAGGCGCGCCACAGCAGCCCGCCGTCGAACGCCTCGGTCAGCGGTTCGGGGCCGAGCGTGGCGAGCAGCGGGTGGATTTCGCCCGGTGGCTGCCACAGCAGGCAGCCGAAGCGGCGCGGATCGGTGAACCGCAGGATGCGCGGTGCCTGCGACGGCATGCGTTCGAGTGCGATATCGACATGGTCGTGCTTGCCGACCGGTGCATCCGGCGGCAGCAGGCGCAGCATGCCCGACATCCCCAGGTGCAGCAGCGCGCTGCCGGCCCGGGTATGCAGCAGCAGGAACTTCGCGCGCCGCTCGACCGCCTCGATGCGCTGGCCGGGCAGCAGCTCGCTGACCTCGGCCGGGATCGGCCAGCGCAGGTCGGGACGGCGCAGGGTCACGTCCAGCACGCGCCGGCCGATCAGGTACGGGGCGATGCCGCGGCGGGTGGTTTCGACTTCCGGCAATTCGGGCAAGGGCGATCCCCGTGGCTTAAGGCAACACTGAGCAAGTATCGCCGTCGGCACCCGTCCTGTCTGTCCGCAGACCACAGGGTCGTCGGCGAAGGCAGACCGGCCGTCTGTCGAGACGGCGGACCGAAGGTGTGCGGACAGACAGGACGGGCCTCAACGTGTTGAATTTCAAATGATGAGGTGATGGCTGGAAGGCCCGCAGGCTGCGCCGCACGGCTTGAGAAGACAGCCAGTCTTCCCGGCACCGCGCAGCACACCCTGCGGGCCTTCCAGCCATCATGACGACGGCGATACTTGCTCAGTGTTGCCTTAATGCAGTTCGGTCGTCCTGATGGCCGGCGAGCGCGGCATGTAGCGTTCCGACACCAGCGCGACCCGCTGGCCGACACGCACATAGTGCTGCGGACCGGTGACCGAGGTTTCGCCGAACTGCAGGGTCTGCCCGTCCAGGCTCAGCACCGCGCGCGGCGGCGCCAGTCCGATCCGCGCGGGATCGAAATCGCTTGCCGGTCGCCAGCTCAGCACCTCGGCGGCCGCGGTGGCGGCCAGTTCGCCGAGACGGCCGTCGTTGGCCCGCGCCGGCGTGCCGTCGACACGCCACCAGTGGCCATCGCGCTTTGCGTAGTGCATGGCCGGTGCGCCGGGCAGGCTCAGAACAATGTGGGTGATGCGGGCCGGATCGAGCTGCAGCAGGGTGCCGGGCGCATCGCGGGCGTCCTGCCGCATCTGCCGGAACGCCATGGCCAGCAGGGCCGCAACGGCAAGCAGCAGGACCAGGCGCTGGCGTGCCGCGCGTTTCATCGATCAGCGCCGCCGCCGGCGCCACACGATCAGCCCGCCGGTCAGCAGCAGCAGCAGCGGCAGCACGATCAGGAAACCGATGCCGAGCAGGTTCAATCCGGCTTGCGAGATCTGCAGCAGGCGGTCGGGCGCGCCGCGGGGCGGCAGGTTGACCAGCGCGTCGTCATCGAGCAGCCAGTCGAAAATGCGTTCGCCCAGGGCGCGATTGCCGCCGTTGCCGAGGAAGGTGTTGGACAGGAAGTCGCCGTCGCCGATCACCACCACGCGCTGCTCGCTCTTGTCCGGGCTGGGCGACAGCCGGCTCAGCGCGAAGCCGAAGTCCAGCGGCCCCTTCAGTTCGCCGGCGGCGCCATCGAAACGGATGTCCGAGGGTTTCGTATTGTCGATCGGCTTGAACTCGGTCCAGCTCAGCGCGCTCGAACGCAGGAACGGCACCATCGCCCAGTCGCCCTGCTGCGCCACCCGCGCCAGCGCCGACACCTGCGGAAACAGCGTGGTGAGGACGAAGCCGCGGGTGATCGCGTTCAGCGGGTAATCGCCCAGCGCGATCAGGCGCGGATCGTGCAGGCCCAGCGCCGCGCCCGAGCCATCCACCAGCACGCCCGGCAACACGCGAATGTCCAGGGCGGCGGCCAGCGGCTGCAGGCCGAGATCGTCGTTGGCCGGTTCGGTCAGCCACAGCAGGTTGCCGCCGCTGCGCACGTAGGCGACCAGCGCCTGCACCGCCGACGGAGCCAGCGGCATCGACGGGCTCGCCAGCACCACCAGGTCGGTGTGCAGCGGCACCGCGCCGACCTGGGCGAAGTTCAGCGGCACCGCACGTATGCCGGTGGCCCCGAGCTGGCCCATGAAGGTGCCCAGGTCGGCATTGGCCTTGCCGTCGGCGTTGCGTTCGCCGTCGCCGGTGACGAACGCCACGACGCGGTCGTTGCCGCGCAGCAGCCGTTCCAGTGCATTGGTCATCGGCGCGTCGGTGGACACGTCGTCCAGCGGCTGCTCACGGTTCCGGTAATGGATGATCAGCTGGCCGTCGATGGTGATGCCCAATTCGCGCATCTTCGCCGGATCCAGCTGCGGATCGACGAAGCGCAGGGAGATGTCCGGCTTCACCCGTTGATAGCGCTGCACGAAATCCGAGACGGCTTGGCGCAAGTGGCCTTGCGGGCCGGCGTAGCTGACGATGTCCACCGGACCCTTCATCCGCGCCAGCACGGCACGGCTTGCCGCCGGGAGGCTGATGCGGCCGTTCGCGGTCCAGTCGGCCTCGTGCCGGTAACGGGTGCCCAGATAGCCGAGCGCGCCCGTGGCCAGCAGCAGGAGCAGGGCGAACAGCCAGCCGTCCAGACGTCTGAACAGGTTGCGCATCAGCCACGCTCCTTGTCTGCGTCAAGCCGGCGCACGGCCAGCGCCAGCGCCAGCGCCGTCAGCAGCACGAACCAGACGATGTCGGCCGTCGAGACCAGGCCGCGCAGCAGCGGTTCGAGATGGGTTGGCAGGGCGAGCCAGTTGATCACGCCGTTGTCGATGCCCACGCTTTGTGCGCCGAGCTGGATGCTGCAGAGCGCCAGTACCAGCATGATGCCGGCGACTGCCGCCAGTGCGGGATGCGGCGTGAACGCCGAGCAGGCGATCCCGATCGATCCCAGCATGGCGAGCAGCAGCAGCATGCCGAGCACGGCTGCGGCGAGCTTGCCCCAGTCGAAATGAGTGGCATGCGCCAGCGCCAGAGGCATCGCCAGGGTCAGCGCGAGCCACAGCAGCAGCCAGGTCATCAGCGCGAGGTATTTCCCCAGCACGATCGACGCGGCACTCAGGCCCGAGCCGAACAACAGCGGCAGCGTGCCGTTGCCGCGCTCTGCGGCCAGGGTCGACATGGCCAGCAGCGGCACGGCGAAGATCGCCAGCTCGGTCAGGCCGAAAGGCAGGAAGCCGCCCGTCAGCAGGCTGCTCAACAGCGGCACGCTGACCAGGTCGGTGTAGCCCGGTCCGCCGGGCAGCGCCGCCAGCCTGATCTGGACGTCAAGGAAGTTGCCCAGCAGCAGCACGAAACGCCATCCCAGTTCGGCCAATGTGAATGCCGCCAACGCCCACGCCAGCGGGCGCACGAACAGGCGGCGCAATTCCAGCCGCATCACGGCAAGGACGCTCATGCGGCCTGCGCCGGGCTGTTGTTCATCGCAATCCCGAAAAAGCATCGTTCCAGCGCCGCATGGTCGTCGGCATGCGCCGGCCCGTCATGCCGCAGTGTGCCCTCATGCAGGATCGCCACGCGGTCGCACACGGCCGTCACCTCGGTCAGCAGATGGGTGGAGAGGATCACCGCCGTGCCGGTGGTGGCCTGTTCGCGGATCAGCGTGCGCAGGGCGGCTGTCTGTACCGGGTCGAGCGCATTGGCCGGCTCGTCCAGCACCAGCAGTGCCGGCCGGTGCAGCAGGGCGCAGGCCAGCCCCAGCCGCTGGCGCTGGCCCTGCGACAGTACGCCGGCCAGCCGCCGCGCCAGCGGCTGCAGGTCCAGCCGTTCGATGATCGCGTTGCGCGCCAGGCGCAGCGCGGGGCCGTGCAGGCCGCGCAGGCGGCCATGCGCATCCAGGTGCTCGCTCACGGTCAGTTCGGCCCACAGGGGGGCGCGCTCGGGCAGCCAGCCGATCCGCTGGCGCGCCAGTCCGGGGTGTTCCAGGAAATCCTCGCCGTTCAGCTGGATGCTGCCGCTGTCCGGGCGCAGCGCACCGGCGATCATCGACAGCGTGGTCGATTTGCCCGCGCCATTGACGCCAAGCAGACCCAGCACCTGGCCGCTTTGCAGGGCGAGGCTGAGGTTCCGCACGGCTGGGCGGCCGGCGCGCCGGCGGCTGAGCCGATCCAGGCGCAGGACGGTCGCGGGTGAAACGGGGGTGCTCGGGGTCATGGCCCGATTGTCACGGTGTCCCCACGGTCATGACAACAGCCGCGTAACGACGAGCGCATGAATATGAGCGAACCGGGGCGCCATTTCACGTCTGGCTTATTGGCGGACTGCTACCATTTCGGGTTCGAAGCCATGCTGGCGGGTACGGAAACCCATCGACTAGACTGAACTTGCCCAACGCGGCGCGCTGCCTTTTCTTCCATGCTCGACGCATGCAGACAAAGCATCGCGGCTGAAACCGTTCCTGCATCTACCCGACACGCGGTGCCTTCCATGCTCGACGCAGTACTCAATTTCCTGAACGATGGCCTGACCGGCGCCGGTTGGGGCTCGATCCTGATCTATCTGCTGGTGGTGACCCAGCTCACCATCTTTACGGTGACGCTGTATCTGCATCGCAGCCAGACCCATCGCGGCGTGGATTTCCATCCGGTGCTGGCGCATTTCTTCCGTTTCTGGGGCTGGCTGACCACCGGCATGGTGACCCGCGAATGGGTGGCGGTGCACCGCAAGCACCACGCCAAGGTCGAGACCGTGGACGATCCGCACAGCCCGATGATCTACGGCATCAAGAAAGTGTTCTGGGACGGCGTGTCGCTGTACCGCGACGCCTGCCAGTCCAGGGCCGACATGGAGCAGTACGGCCGCGGCACGCCGGACGACTGGGTCGAACACAAGGTCTATGGCGCCCACCCGTACTGGGGACCGGCCTTGATGCTGCTGATCAGCGTGGCTCTGTTCGGCGTGATCGGGGCGGCGATCTGGGCGTTGCAGATGGTCTGGATTCCGTTCTGGGCCGCGGGTTTCGTCAACGGCATCGGCCATTGGGCCGGTTATCGCAATTTCGAGAGCGCCGACACCGCGCGCAACCTGATTCCGTGGGGCTTCTGGATCGGCGGCGAAGAGCTTCACAACAATCATCACGCCTTCCCCAGCTCGGCCAAGTTCGCGCTGCGCAAGTGGGAGTTCGACATCGGCTGGGCAGCGATCTGCGGATTGCGCGCGGTCGGCCTGGCCAAGGTGCTGCGCGTGGCGCCATCGCTCGACGTGCGCCCGAACGTGCACCTGCCCGACGCGGAAACGCTGAAGGCCGTGCTCACCCACCGCTTCCAGGCCATGACCGACTACTACCACGGCGTGATCGTGCCGACCTTGCGCGACGAGGCGCAGCATGCCGGCGAAAGCCTCAAGTCGATGCCGCGCCGCGTGCGCCTGGCGCTGGCCAACGGCGGCCGCTGGCTGGACGGCGAAAACAGCGCCAAGCTGCAGGCGCTGCTGGCCCGGCGCCCGAACCTCAGGACGGTGTGCGATTTCCGCAGCCGGCTGGCGGCATTGATGGAGCAGCGCGGCGCCGAACAGGCGCTGAAGGGCCTGCAGCAGTGGATCCACGAAGCCGAAGAGAGCGGCATCCGCGCGCTGCAGGATTTCGCGCAGCGGCTCAAGGGCTACGCGCTCGCCACGGCCTGAGCGCATTCGCCCCCGGGTTTTCAGCCAGGCCCGCCTTTCGGCGGGCCTGGCTTTATTGGGGGCTTGTTTTTGCCGACATCGTCGGGATCGCCGGTGCGCCTGCGGGAGGAGTCTGCGTGTGCATGTGCCGGCGGGTTGCGGGTGCAGTCGGCGTTCGCCAAAAGAAAACCCGCCGCAGGGGCGGGTTTTCTTTTGGCGAGAGAGGAATGCAAGGCGCTGGATCCCGGATCGGCGCTGCGCGCCGTCCGGGATGACGTTCCGGCAAAGCCGTTCGCGCCAGGCGCGAACGGGCCGTCACGTCACTTGATCTTGCCTTCCTTGTAGATCACGTGCTTGCGCACGACCGGATCGTATTTCTTGAATTCGAACTTTTCCGGCGTGTTCTTCTTGTTCTTCTGCGTGGTGTAGAAGTGGCCGGTGCCGGCCGAAGAAATCATGCGGATCTTGTCTTGGGACTTGGCTGCCATGATTTGCTCCTCAGACCTTGTCGCCGCGGGCGCGCATGTCGGCGATCACGGCCTCGATGCCCTTCTTGTCGATGGTGCGCAGCGCGTGGTTGGAGACGCGCAGCTTGATCCAGCGATTCTCGCTGGCAACCCAGAAGCGACGCTCGTGCAGGTTGGGCAACCAGCGGCGACGGGTGCGGTTGTTGGCGTGCGAGACGTTGTTGCCGCTCTGCACACCCTTTCCGGTGACTTGACATACACGGGCCATGACGACCTCCGTAGAATGGCTTGATGAAAGCCGTGTTCATCACCCGTTGGCCAGGGTGATTTCGGCCCAGCGGCGCTGTGCGCCACGCGATGCTGGAGGTTGTTGCCAACGCATGATCGTGAGGTCCGCATCGCGTGGCGGACCGCCCGGGAGTCCCGGGACGACTTGGGCGAGCCGTGCATTCTCGCAGAAAAACAGCACCGTACGCAATCGTTCCGGCCTCGCCGCATGCCGGCTTGCGTGCGTGCGGGAGGGATGTATGGAACAATCGACCTCTTTTTTTACCCGACAAACCTCGAGGGATTTGCAATGGCAGAAGTGATCGCCAACGACCAGGCCAATGGCCAGGCCAGCCAGCCGCAGCTGGTGGTACAGAAGATCTATGTGAAGGATGTCTCCTTCGAGGCACCCAATGCGCCGCAGATCTTCCACGATATCGACGAAAGGGACCAGCCGCAGGTGCAGCTGAATCTGGGCCAGAAGGCGACCGATCTGGGCAACGGCCTGTTCGAGGTGGTGCTCAGCCTGACCCTGACCTGCACCGTGGGCCAGCGCACCGCTTATCTGGCCGAAGTGGAGCAGGCGGGCCTGTTCGGCATTTCCGGCTTCAACGAGGCGGATCAGGCCGGGATCATCGGCAGCTACTGCCCGAATCTGCTGTTCCCGTATGCGCGCCAGGTGATTTCCTCGCTGGTGCTGGAAGGCGGGTTCCCGCCGTTCCTGCTGCAGCCGATCAATTTCGACGCACTGTTTGCCGAACAGCAACGCCGCATGGCCGGCGGTGACGGGGCCCCGGCCACGCTCAACAGCTGAGTGGCGCGACATGGCCGAACGTCCGACTCTGGCCGTCCTCGGTGCCGGCTCCTGGGGCACCGCGCTGGCTGCATTGACGGCCCGCAACGGCGTGCCGACCCGGCTCTGGGGGCGTGATCGCGCGGCGCTGGCGGCGATGGCGGCCAGTCGCCGCAACCAGCGCTACCTGCCGGACATCGAGTTGCCGCCCGAGCTGGATTTCGAAAGCGATCTGGCCACCGCCGTGCGCGGTGCCGGGATCGTGCTGATCGTGGTACCCAGCCATGCGTTCGCCTCGATGCTGGTCGAGCTGGCGCCGCTGCTCGATGCCGGCACGGCGATCGCGTGGGCGACCAAGGGCTTCGAGCCGGGCACCGGGCGCTTCCTGCACGAACTGGTGGCCGAACGGCTGCCCGGCCGTGCCGCGGCGGTGGTGACCGGCCCGTCGTTCGCGCGCGAAGTGGCGGCCGGTTTGCCCAGTGCCGTCACCGTGCATTCCGACGACGATGCGTTCGCGCAGCAACTGGCCGGCCTGCTGCATGCGCCGAACCTGCGTGCGTATTCCGGCAGCGATGTGCTCGGTGCCGAACTGGGTGGCGCGATGAAGAACGTGCTGGCGGTGGCCACCGGTATCGCCGACGGCATGGGGCTGGGCCTGAATGCCCGCGCCGGCCTGATCACCCGCGGCATGAACGAGATGCTGCGCCTGGGCGTGGCGCTGGGCGCGCGGCCGGAAACGCTGATCGGCCTGTCCGGCCTCGGCGATCTGGTGCTGACCTGCACCGGTGACCTGTCGCGCAACCGCCGGCTCGGTCTGGCGCTCGGCCGCGGCGTCGCGATCGACGAAGCCGTGCGGCAAATCGGCCAGGTGGTGGAAAGCGTGTTCACGGCCGACGAGGTGGCCCGGCTGGCCGACAAGCACGGCCTGGACCTGCCGATCAGCGCCGGGGTGCGCGCGGTGCTGCATGGGGAGGTGACCCCGGTCGCCGGACTGCGTGCCCTGATGGCACGCGAGCAGAAGCCGGAATACCCGCAGGGCCTTTTCGGTCACGCCTGATTCGACCACGCCCGGTGTGCTCACAACCGCTTCGGCACTGCTAAGCTCAGTGTTTTGGTTGTCGCCACGGATCGCATGCGCATGCAGCAGCCGGACGAGAAGCAGCACCGGGACACGCCGCCGGCCGGCGCGGAGGAATCCTTGCCGCTCGCATGGCGGCAGCTGCTGGCCGTGCCCAAGCCGGCCATGCCCGAAGACCGCGGCGTGCTCGGCTTCTTTCTGGAGGTGATGCCCGAAGAAGGCGCCGCATTCGCCCGGCTGGACGTGGCGCCGGTTCTGCTGACAGCCGTCGAACATGGCCATTACACCCGGCCGGTGCCGCTGGACAGCCGGCATCTGCCGCATTCGCCGCTGCAGCCGCACGAACAGCGGCTGGCTGCCACCATGCTCGGCTTGCCGCAGAGCCAGCGCAAGGGTCGCAGCTACGCGCGACTGAGCAGCCACGTCGGCGACACCTTGCTGGCCGAGATACTCGATACCGCGCCGTGCTTCCTCGGCGGGCTGGCCGGCTTGCGGCTGTCGCGCGGCAAGTCGCATCCGCTCAACTGGCATTGGCAGATGGCGCCGGACGGCAGCCAGCGCCTGCTGCCGCTGCTGCCGCACAGCCAGCGCCTGCTGCGGATCGACGGCCTGTGGTATCTCGATGCCGAACGGGCCACGATCGGTCCACTCGAGGCGGCCGCCGAAGAGACCCACTGGCTGGAGCTGCCGCCGCTGCTGCACGAGCACGGCCGGCGCCTGCGCCATCGCCTGCCGGGCAGCCGCCTGGCGACCCGGGTGCCGCTGCCGCAGGTGTTCGGGGAACTGCGCCGTTCGCAGCCGGCGCCGAAGCCGGTGCTGATCATGCATGCGTTGACCCGGCACGCACGGCTGGCGGCCGGCACGCCGCCGCTGGGCTATGCGCGGCTGGCATTCGATTATGCCGGCGAACGGCTGCCCGGTCGCGGTGGCGAGCCGCTGGTGCGGCGCGTGCGCAACGGCCAACTGGTCGAGATCACCCGTCGCCGCGCCGAGGAACTCTCCGCGATGGAACAACTCGAGCGGGCCGGCCTGACCCCGGGCGTGGATACCGAAGGTCTGCCATGGGATGTGGCCGAGACGCTGCCCGAAGACGCCTGGCTGTTTCCCGGGACCGGTTACGCCGGTGCGCTGGAGGTCAATACGCCTGCCCGCTGGCTGGCGTTGCGGCCCAAGCTGGAACAGGAGAATTTCCAGATCGAGTACGCACCGAGCTTTCCGTTCGAGGTGCTGGAGGGCCCGGTACGCTGGTATGGCCATGCGGCAGAAGATGTCGACGACCATGCCATCGACCTGGAAATCGGCATCGCGCTGGATGGCCAGCGCCACAACCTCCTGCCGGCGGTGGTACAGGCCCTGACCGAGCATCAGTTGAATCTCAGCCCGGCACCGAACGAGCCCGAAGACGCCGTGTGGTATGCGCCGGTCGACGCCCGTCGCCGCGTGCCGGTGCGCCTGACGGAATTGCGCGGTCTGCTGGCGCCGCTGGCCGAATACCTGGACAAACCCCGCAAGCTGCTGCATCTGCCGCGGGTACAGGCGGGGCGTCTGGAAGAACTGGCTGCAGCGATGCCCGGCGGCAGTACGCTGGAAGCGCCGGAACCGCTGCTTGGATTTGCCGCCCGCCTGCGCGATGCCGCGGCGCGCGCCAGCGATGCCGCCCCGGAAGGGCTGCGGGCGGAACTGCGGCCCTACCAGCGCGAGGGCCTGCGCTGGCTGAACGCGCTGGCCGAGGCCGGGGTCGGCGGCGTGCTGGCCGACGACATGGGGCTGGGCAAGACGCTGCAACTGATCACCCATCTGCTGGCGCTGAAAAAAAGCGGCGCACTGCTGCAGCCGGCACTGATCGTGGTGCCGACCAGCCTGATCCCGAACTGGCAGTCGGAGATCGCCCGTTTCGCGCCGATGCTGAAGGTGCTGACCTTGCACGGCCCGCAGCGCGCCGAGGATTTCGCCCAGCTTGGCGCGCAGGACATCGTGCTGACCAGTTACGCCGTGCTGCCGCGCGACGTGGTGGCGCTGCGCAAGCAGCCGTTCGCGTTGATCGTGCTGGACGAGGCGCAGCAGGTGAAGAACCCGCGTACCCAGGCCCGTCGCGCGCTGCTCAGCCTGCGCACCGCACGCTATGTCTGCCTTACCGGCACGCCGCTGGAAAACCATCTCGGCGAGTTGTGGTCGCAGGTCGATCTGGCGGTACCGGGCCTGCTCGGCGACGAAAGCGCGTTCCGCCGTTACTACCGCGTGCCGATCGAAAAGCAGCATGACGAGGAATGCCAGCAGCGGCTCAACCTGCGCCTCGCGCCGTTCATCCTGCGCCGGACCAAGGCGCAGGTGGCACAGGAACTGCCGCCGAAAACCGAGATCACCCGGCGGGTGGTGCTGGAGGGTCGTCAGCGCGACCTGTACGAAGGCCTGCGCCTGTCGCTGGCCGAGGAATTGCGCGAGGTGATCGCCCAGCGCGGCATCGCGCACTCGGGCATCGTGGTGCTCGATGCGTTGCTGAAGTTGCGCCAGGTCTGCTGCGATCCACGCCTGGTCAAGCTGGAGGTCGCGCGCGGCGTGCGCGAGTCGGCGAAGTTCGAATTGCTGATGGAGATGCTGCCGGCATTGCTGGACGAGGGCCGCAAGGTGCTGCTGTTTTCGCAGTTCACCGGCATGCTCAGGCTGGTCGCCGCCGAGCTCGATCGCCGGCGCATCCGCTATGTCACCCTGACCGGCGAGACCCGGGATCGTGCCGAGCCGGTGCAGCGTTTCCAGAACGGCGAAGTGCCGTTGTTCCTGCTCTCGCTCAAGGCCGGCGGTGTCGGTCTCAACCTCACCGCCGCCGACACGGTGATCCACTACGACCCGTGGTGGAATCCGGCCGCCGAGGCGCAGGCCAGCGACCGCGCGCACCGCATCGGCCAGGACAAGCCGGTTTTCGTCTACCGCCTGATCACCTGCGGCACGGTCGAGGAACGCATCGAGGAACTGAAAGCGCGCAAGGCCGAACTGGCCGCCGCGGTACTGGAAGGTGGCGGCAGCCGCGAGAAACTCAGTTTCGACCAGGGCGATCT
>JAGWNA010000051.1 GCA_028871555.1 Lysobacteraceae bacterium | reverse complement strand
CGTGCTCGCGGCTACGGCACCGACCGCCACCTGATCGCCATCAGCTACCTGATCTGCGCCAACCTCAAACATCTGCCAAAGAACCCATGGACGCATGGGGCTCAGCAGAACGCCGCATGAGCGTCAACCACACGGATCGAGAGAGAGCCCCATTTCTATAACATACGACTAGATAGCGATGCCGATCCTCTTCTCGAAGTACCGTATCAATATCTATTATGTCTTCCAATGCAGTTCTTACATGGTCAAGCCAAAGGGAAAATTTATTTTTGTCTTCGCGCAACTTAGCGATAACCCAAGGCAAATTTGCACCATCGGAACCATAATCATAGCCTAGCCCAGGAGGACTAGGCAGGCGCATTTTTTGGCTGTTCAATGTAATGCTCTTTATTCCAGACTCCAGATACCCCCTAAACCAAGTGCTAACAGGAAAGCTATCCGGGTCTGCTGGGACGTTGTAAAGAGCTGACTTGCTTCGACCAAGCCTGAAGGACGGTGTATACGATGGCTTCCCCTCGGGATAATAATTATCGTTGCCACCGGACTTTTTATTTATTGCGGTCTTTCTCCCACTCTTTGGAGATAAGAGCAAGCTGCGAACCACATCAGTTTTGCGAGGGAACATGGAAATTTGTGATGGCGCACAGTTAGTCTGCCCCATCAACCATAGAGTTTCATTATTAATTCCAACCTCGTTCTCTTTTCTCCGAATTCCAACTTCGATCTCGTAGCGAACATGCGTAAACGATTTTTTGTCCGGCGCCATTTTTGATCTTACTGATAATGGAATCTCCGCCTCGACGGCAAGCTGAAAGTCATCGCCCTGGCCCAACCATAGAAGTGCCTCAAAACTTGCACTTCTCGAACTCACCGTTTCGGCAACGTCTCCACGATTCCGCGTAAGATCACCAAGGAAATCGATCACATCTAAGAATGTTGTCTTTCCGCTAGCATTCGGACCGACCAGCGCCTGAAAGGCCCCAAGAGCTTGATTGACGGTTTTTAGCGATCTGTATTTTCTTGCCTGAATTAGGCTAAACATTGGCTATTCCGGTTGGTGTAATTGCAATTCGATATATTCATTACAACCACAGCTTTTCACACAGTGAAGCTCGTAAACAAAGTGTCAGGTTTATCTAAATGCTGTACCTCATGCCGCACGAATCACGAATTCACTCGCCTTCACCACCGGCCGCACCGTCCGCAGGTCCCGCCGCATCTCCACCAAACCATAGCGCTCCATCGTCTTGAGCGTACGCGACAGATTGCTGGGGGCTCGGCCGGTGAACTCCGCGAGCTGGCTCAAGGAGTCGGGCTTCTGTTCACGAATTACACGCAGCAGAGCGCGGTTGTCGTCAGACAACACTTCCGCTAGCGAGCGCATGGAGGTGAACCAGATTTTCGGCTCATTGGGGCGCGGCTCATGATCGCCGCTGGCAATCGCCAGCGCTCGGGCACGAACGGCCTGCTGGGTGGCGATGCCGATAATCATTTTCTTCATGACGTTACTCCCCGCGTCCGCGATCCACCCGAAAAACCGAGCGCAACCACTCAATCAAGCCGCCGCCAACACCTTCCGCACCACCTTCGGCGCCGCCACCGTCACCTTCAACAACGCCTTCGCCGCGCCACTCGGCTCACGCCTGCCCTGCTCCCAATCCTGCAGCGTGCGCACCGACACGCCGAGCATGGAGGCAAAGTCCGCCTGCGAAAGCCCCAGTTTGAGCCGCGCCTCGGTAGCTTGGGTCACTTCGACATGAAATACGCGACCGGTACGACCAGCCTTCAGATCGCGAATCGCCTGCAGCACTTCTTCGCCGATATTGCGCTTGCTGTCGCGTTCGACCAGCTGCGCCTCAGTCATCTTCGCCATGAACAAGCTCCTCTTTCCAGGCTTTGAGCAGACGCGCGGGAATGTTTTCCGTTGCACCTTTGCCATATATGGTAATCAGCCAGATTCGACCGTCCCGCAGCTTCGCGTAATAGACGACGCGAAGGCTGCCGCGCTTACCCTTGTCTGGCAGACGCCATCGCAATTTGCGACACCCGCCCGAGCCGGGAATGAGGTCGCCTGCCTCTGGCCATTGCGACAAAGCTGTCTGCAATGCGCCATAGGCTTCGTCGTCAAGATAGTCATAGATGACCTTCTCGAAAATCGGCGACTCGATGAACTCGAACATGGCAGACTCCTTTCCGCCCAGAGATCGTACGGCAATGCCGTATGATCCACAATGATGGAACCTACATCATCGGCAGCTTCAACCTCTTTTCCTTTGCACACTCCACAGCAATCTCATACCCCGCATCCGCATGCCGCATCACCCCGGTCCCCGGATCGTTCCAAAGCACCCGCCCGATCCGCTTGTCAGCCTCGGCCGTGCCATCGCACACGATCACCACGCCGGAGTGCTGGCTGTAGCCCATGCCGACGCCACCGCCATGATGCAGCGACACCCAGGTCGCCCCACCCGCCACGTTCAACATCGCATTGAGCAGCGGCCAGTCGGACACGGCATCGCTGCCGTCCTTCATCGCCTCGGTCTCCCGGTTCGGTGACGCCACCGAGCCCGAATCCAGGTGATCGCGGCCGATCACCACCGGCGCCTTCAGCTCGCCGTTGCGCACCATCTCGTTGAACGCGAGGCCGAGCTTGTGGCGCAGGCCCAGCCCCACCCAGCAGATGCGCGCGGGCAGGCCCTGGAAGCGGATGCGCTCCCTGGCCATGTCCAGCCAGTTGTGCAGGTGGGCGTCGTCGGGGATCAGCTCCTTCACTTTCTGGTCGGTCTTGTAGATGTCTTCCGGGTCGCCGGAGAGCGCCACCCAGCGGAACGGGCCGATGCCGCGGCAGAACAGCGGGCGCACGAAGGCGGGCACGAAGCCGGGGAAGGCGAACGCGTTGGCGCAGCCTTCGTCCTTGGCCATCTGGCGGATGTTGTTGCCGTAGTCGAAGGTGGGGATGCCTTCAGCGTGGAACGCGAGCATGGCCTCCACGTGCAGCTTCATAGATTGCTTGGCGGCCTTGGCGGTGCCGGCCGGATCGCTCTTGCGGCGCTCGAACCACTGCTCGACCGTCCAGCCCTGCGGCAGGTAGCCGTTGACCGGGTCGTGCGCGCTGGTCTGGTCGGTAACGGCGTCCGGGCGCACGCCGCGCTTGACCAGTTCCGGCAGCACATCGGCGGCGTTGCCGAGCAGCGCGATGGATTTCGCCTCGCCGGCGGCCGTGTACCTGGCGATGCGCGCCAGTGCGTCGTCGAGATCGCTGGCCTGCTCGTCGACGTAGCGGGTCTTCAGGCGGAAGTCGATGCGGCTCTGCTGGCACTCGATGTTGAGGCTGCAGGCGCCGGCGAGGCTCGCCGCCAGCGGCTGCGCGCCGCCCATGCCGCCGAGGCCAGCCGTAAGAATCCACTTGCCCTTGAGGTTGCCGCCGTAGTGCTGGCGGCCCATCTCGACGAAGGTTTCGTAGGTGCCCTGCACGATGCCCTGCGAACCGATGTAGATCCACGAGCCGGCCGTCATCTGGCCGTACATCATCAGGCCTTTCCGGTCGAGCTCGTTGAAGTGCTCCCAGGTGGCCCAGTGCGGCACCAGGTTGGAGTTGGCGATGAGTACGCGCGGCGCGTCCTTGTGGGTGGGGAACACGCCGACCGGCTTGCCGGACTGCACCAGCAGGGTCTCGTCGTCGTTGAGGTCGCGCAGGCTGCGCAGGATCGCGTCGAAGCATTCCCAGTTGCGCGCGGCGCGGCCGATGCCGCCGTACACCACCAGCTCGGCCGGGTTCTCGGCCACCTCGGGGTCGAGGTTGTTCTGCAGCATGCGGAACGGCGCCTCGGTGAGCCAGCTCTTGCAGGTGAGCGTACTGCCGCGCGGCGCGCGGATGCTGCGGGCGGTGTCGATGCGGGTGGGTGCGTTCATGGAAACATCCTGGCTGTCGCGATCAGGCGCTCATTATGGTCCGCATGACCGGACCGTGGCATGCAGCACTGCCGCATGGGCGGCCCGGCATCTTCATGTCCGAAAGCGGCGAGTTCGTCGCGGGCGGCGGTGCTAGCCTGTGCGCATGCCCAATCTGCATGTCTCCCCCCTGCCCGATCAACGCGTCTGCGAGCAGGCCCGCCTTAGCCGCGATGCGCGTTTCGACGGACTGTTCTTCACTGCAGTCACCAGTACCGGCATCTATTGCCGTCCGGTGTGCCCCGCACCCGCGCCGAAAGCGGCGAACGTACGCTACTACGCGAACGCGGCGGCGGCCGAAGCGGCCGGGTTCCGGCCGTGCCTGCGCTGCCGGCCGGAGCTGGCGCCGGGCAATGCGTTGTGGAAGCGCGGCGAACATGCCGTGGCAAGGGCATTGAAGCTGATCGACGATGGCGTGCTGGCGGAACAGTCGATGGATGCGCTGGCGACCCGCGTGGGCGTGGGTTCGCGGCAGTTGCGCCGGCTGTTCGTGGAACATGTCGGGGCACCGCCGATCGACGTGCACACGACCCGCCGCCTGCTGTTCGCGAAGCAGCTGCTGACCGAGACCACCTTGCCGGTGACCGAGGTGGCGCTGGCGTCCGGTTTCGGCAGCCTGCGGCGCTTCAACGCCGCATTCGCGCAGGCGAACCGGATGCCGCCGCGCGAGCTGCGCCGGCAACCCCGCGCCGCGACCGGCGAGGCACTGGTGTTGCGGCTGGGCTACCGGCCGCCGTATGCGTTCGAAGCACTGCTGGGGTTTCTGCGCGCCCGTGCCCTGCCGGGCGTGGAGCTGGTCGACGAACACGCGTACCAGCGCGTGTTCGGCACGGCCGAGGCGGCCGGATGGTTGCGCCTGAGTGCATGGCCTGGCGGCGAACATGCCTTGAAGCTGGAGCTGCATGGCGCATCACCCGCGCAATTGCTGCCGCTGGTGACGCGCCTGCGGCGGATGTTCGACCTGGATGCGGACCCGCAGGCGATCGCCGCCACGCTGGGCGCCAGCGCGGTGCTGAAACCGCTGCTGCGCAAGCGCCCCGGCCTGCGCCTGCCCGGCGGCTGGGACGGTTTCGAGATCGCCGTGCGCGCGGTGCTCGGCCAGCAGGTGAGCGTGGCCGCGGCACGCACGCTGGCCACGCGCATCGTGCAGCGCTGGGGCGAACCGCTGGCGATACCGGCAACGCCCGGCCTTGAACACCTGTTCCCCACGCCCGCGCAACTGGCCGACGCGGACCTGCGCGCGATCGGCGTGACCGGCGCACGCGCCGACACGATCCGCGGCATCGCCCGCGCACTGCTGGACGACCGGATCGGTTTTCGCATGGAGCAGCCGCTGGACGAGTTCGTCGCCCGCTGGGTGGCGCTGCCCGGCATCGGTGCATGGACTGCGCACTACATCGCGATGCGCGCACTGAGCCATCCGGATGCATTCCCCGCCGCCGACCTGGTCCTGCGCCGTGCCGCGGCAGACGGCGGCGCCGAACTGAGCACGAAGGCACTCACTACGCTGGCCGAGGCCTGGCGGCCCTGGCGCGCCTACGCGGTGATGCACCTGTGGCGCAGCGCCGGCGACGCCATCGCCGACGCCTGCAGGAGCGGCTTCAGCCGCGATGCTCTTGCTCCGACCAGGCCAAAAGCATCGCGGTTGAAGCCGCTCCTGCAAAAGCATTCGCGCACAGGGTGCGCTCCTACGGAAAAGCCGGGAACCGACGATGCATGACGACGCGATCCATTACGACGAGATGCCCTCGCCGGTCGGCCGCCTGCTGCTGGTTGCCGATCGCGAGGGCCTGCGCCAGATCCGGTTCGAGCAGGAGCGGCATCCGCACGTACCACCGGCGGGCTGGATCCGCGCCAGCGCACCGCTGGCGTTCGCCCGCGGGCAGCTCGAGGAATACTTCGCCGGCACGCGCCGGAGCTTCGACCTGCCGCTGCATCCGATCGGTACGCCGTTCCAGCTCGCGGTGTGGCAGGAGCTGGGCCGGATTCCCTACGGGGTGACGATCAGCTACGGCGAACTGGCCCGCCGCATCGACCGGCCCGCAGCGGTTCGTGCGGTGGGCGCCGCGAACGGGCGCAACCCGCTGCCGATCGTGCTGCCCTGCCACCGGGTGATCGGCGCCGACGGCAGCCTCACCGGCTTCGGCGGCGGCCTGCCGACGAAGCATTTCCTGCTGACCCTGGAAAACGCGCTGCCGGCGCACGACCTGTTCGATCAATAGCCGGCCTCCGGCGGCCGCTTGCACGGGCAAGATGCCGGTGATTCGCAAAATGGTCATGACCGTGCATCATCATGCGGCGATCGGATCAACCGTCTGCCGAGGTCATGCATGAAATTCCCGTTCCGCGCGCTGTGCTGTTCGTTGCTCCTGTTCAGCGCCTGCCGCGCTGCCGGATCCACGCCGCCAGCCGCGCCCGCGAACGTCGGGGTGACGCGATCGAGCGCGCCGCTGCTGCTGATCTCGATCGACGGCTTCCGCGCCGACTACCTCGATCGCGGCATCAGCCCGACCCTGCGGATGCTGGCCGACGACGGCGTGCGGGCGCAGGCGATGGAGCCGGCGTTCCCTTCGCTGACCTTCCCGAACCACTACACCCTGGTCACCGGCGAGTACCCGGACCATCACGGCATCGTCGACAACGCGATGTTCGATCCGCGGCTCGGCACGTTCCGGCTCGACCTGCGCCAGGCGGTCGCCGACGGCCGCTGGTGGAGCGAGGCGGAACCGATCTGGGTGACCGCCGACAAGCAGGGTCTGCAGACGGCCACGATGTTCTGGCCCGGCTCGGAGGCGCGCATCCACGGCTACCGGCCCGACCACTGGCTGCCCTACAACGGCAAGATGCCGTACGACGCCCGCGTGGACACGGTCCTGCACTGGCTGGATCTGCCGGGCAGGCAGCGGCCGGATTTCCTCTCGCTGTATTTCGAGGGCGTCGATACGGCCGGTCATCACCATGGCCCCGACTCGCCCGAGCTGAACGAGGCGATCCGCCAGGTCGATGCGGCGCTGGCGCGGCTGGTCGCCGGGCTCCGGCAGCGCGGCCTGTACGACAAGATCAACCTGATCGTGCTGGCCGACCACGGCATGGCCGCGACGCCGCCGGCACAGCGCATCGTGCTCGACCAGCTGATCGACACCCGCCATGCCCGCGTGGTGTCGACCGGGGCGATCGCCGGCATCATCCCGGCCGCGGGCCATGCGGCCGAGCTGGAAGCCGCCCTGCTCAGGCCGCACGCGCACATGACCTGCTGGAAGAAATCGCGGATCCCGGCACGCCTGCATTACGGCCACAACCCGCGCGTGCCGCCGCTGGTGTGCTCGGCCCAGGTCGGCTGGCTGATCACCAGCAGGCGCATCGCCATGCTCCACCACGACAGGCCGATCCACGGCGAACACGGCTACGACAATGCCGCCCCGCAGATGCGTGCGCTGTTCCTGGCGCACGGGCCGGCGTTCCGCCGGCACGCGGTGGTGCCGGAGTTCCCGAATGTCGACGTGTATCCGCTGATGGCCCACCTGCTCGACATCAAGCCGCAGCCCAACGACGGCAGCTACGACCAGGTGCGGGACATGCTGCGCCCGACCGCGCGCTGAGGCGTTGCGCAGCGCCCCGACGCCCGTCCCGCATCAGGGCAGCGGCGGCTCGGTGCCCGGCGACGGCGGCCCCGGCAGCGGCGGCAGCCGGGACAGCCGCCAGGCGATCAGCAGGCCCGCCAGCACCAGCGCGCCGACGAACATGGCCAGGCCCGGCCAGCCGTGCGCGGCATAGAACAGGCCGCCGCCCGCGCCGGCGATGCTCGAACCCATGTAGTAGGCGAACAGGTACAGCGACGAGGCCTGCGCCTTGGCGCCGCCGGCGCGCCGGCCGACCCAGCTGCTGACGATCGAGTGCCCGCCGAAGAAGCCGAACGTGATCGCCACAATGCCGGCCACCACCAGCCACAGCGAATGGAACAGGGTCAGGCCGACGCCGGCCAGCATCAGCGCGAAGGTGGTCCACAGCACCCGCCGCCGGCCCAGCCGGCCGGCCAGATGGCCCATCCACGCCGAGCTGAACGTGCCGATCAGGTACACGCTGAAGATCAGCCCCACCACCGCCTGGCTCAGGTTGTACGGCGGCGCCAGCAGGTAGTAGCCGATGTAGTTGTAGACGGTGACGAAAGCGCCCAGCAGCAGGAAACCCTCGGCGAACATCCACGGCAGGCCGGCATCGCGGAGCACCCCGGCGAAACGCCCGAGCAGCGCACGGCCATGCAGCGGCTGGCGCACGAAATGCCGCGACGGCGGCAGCAGCCGCCAGAACATAAGCCCCGACAGCAGGCCGATCAGCGCCACCACCGCCACGCCGATGCGCCAGTCGAAGAAATCGGCCAGCACGCCGGTGATCAGCCGCCCGCTCATGCCGCCGATCGCGTTGCCGCTGATGTAAAGGCCCATGCCCAGGCCGATCGAATCCGGGTGCATCTCCTCGCTGAGCCAGGTCATCGCCACCGCCGGCAGGCCGCCCAGGGTCAGGCCCAGCAGGGTGCGCAGCACCAGCAGGCTGGTCCAGCCCGGCGTCACCGTGATCAACAGCATCAGCACCGCCGAGGACAGCAGCGACACCGTCATCACCGACTTGCGCCCCCACGCGTCGGACACCGCCCCGGCAAACAGCATCGCGAACGCCAGCACGCCGGTGGTCAGCGACAGCGACAGCGCGCTGGTCGCCGCGCTCACGCCGTAGTCCCTGCTGAACTGCGGCATCAGCGGCTGCACGCAATACAACAGGCCGAACGTGGCGATGCCCGCGGCGAACAGCGCCAGGTTCGCGCGGCGGAACAGCGGCGTGCCGTGACGGATCATCGCCCCATCGCCGGATGCGTCACGGCCCGTCACGACGGCTGGCCGTGCAGCAGACGGACCCCGGCCACGGCGATCACCACCAGCAACAGCCCGAACCGACTGATCCGGTTCGCGTGCCGCTCGACCGCCGCGCCGCGCGGATACCGTCCCAGCGTGAGCAGCCACAGCAGCACGAGGCCGAGATTGAACAGCAGGACGCCCCACACCAGGTCGACCAGCAGGCTTTCAAG
The DNA here is from genome assembly GCA_028871555.1 of Lysobacteraceae bacterium. Lineage (GTDB taxonomy): Bacteria > Pseudomonadota > Gammaproteobacteria > Xanthomonadales > Rhodanobacteraceae > Rhodanobacter. The sequence goes on along the minus strand of JAGWNA010000051.1, from coordinate 14,153 downwards.
AAAAAACCTCAGAACCGCGGCGATGACTTCGTGCATGAACTGGTGGCGTCCGTTGCGCAGATGGCGTGCCCGGCATTCTCCCTGCCCGGGCGGATGCTGACCAGTGGCGCCGCCGGCATGCCAGAACGATCCGCCCGGTTGCGGATTTCGGATGGCGGAATGCTTTTCGATTTTTGCCCTTCCATAAAGACGGTACGACGTACTCTTGCCGCGCACCCAAGCGCGTGCAGCGCCGACAGGAACCGCCGAACAGACCTATACTGCGCATGCTGTGGCCGCGAAGACTGGAAAATCGCCGGGCCAGTGGTTGCTTCCGAGCTTCCATGTGTGGGGGGCCAGGCATCGACCTGGGTGGCGTCCCACCGCGGCTACAGCGCTCCTCCACCTCACCGATGGAACCACCGTTCATCCCCGCTCGCGCGGGGAACACTCAAATATAGAGAATTGACAGCCGATCCTTGATCGGAATGGGTTTGAGCGGGGGCAGCAAATCAGCCATCACGGTGCCGGCAGTGCGCGCTGCCGCATCCCTTGTCGCGTAACTACGGTGAACTGCCCATGCAGCACGGCCTGGCCACTCTCCAACACGGCGGCGAACAGCGCGTTCAATACATGAGGAAGCGGTGGTTCAAACCGCAGATAGACGACCGCCAGCGGTGGTCTAACCGCCCGACTGAAGATCAGCGCGCGGGATGTTCTCGTCGGCCAGCCAGCGCATCAGGCCACGTGCGGCAGCGACAAGTATTTCTCTTCTTCGATCAACCGCTGGACGAAGGCGAACACGGCGCGCAAATCGTCTTCTTCCAGGTGCGGATAGTTTTCGAGAATCTGCGGATCGCTCCATCCCGCCGCCTTCAGCCCCAACAAAAACTCGACCGTGAGGCGCGTCCCGTTGACGCGTGGACGGCCGCCACAGATCGCCGGATCGGATTCGATTCGTTCCTGCCAGTTCATGTGATGATTCCTCATCGGCGATGGATTGATTCTCCGCCTTGCCGGCATAACTGCTCAAGCTTTGCCAGGATCCCGCTGCGACCCGGTATGGCGAGGTTGCCGCGATTCAAGCCAAACCGCAGCCGGCACAATGGACAGCTGCCCATCCATCACGGCATCTTCGGACAAAATGCGCCGCCGCGCTTGTCGGCACTGCGCATGCCTCGACGTTCAGGCGCTGCGATCGGTGCGCAGCGCGCGCACGGCCGCGTCGTCGCCGGCGGCGCTGCGGCCGCTGCGCCAGCCGAACAGCGCGATGCCGGTGACGATGGCCAGCGCGCCCAGTGCGGCGAAGCCGTGCGGCCACGCCTCGCCGAGGAACAGCACGCCGAGCACGGTGGCGAACAGCAGTTCGGCCGCCTGCATCGCCTCCACCGCGGCCAGCGCGGCGGGTTCGCGCCGCACCATGGCGGTGGCGCGGAAGAACAGCACGGTGGCGATCGTGCCCGAGGACAATGCCACGCCCCCGGCCAGCAGCGTCTCGCGCGCCGTCGGCGGCCCGACCGTGATCCACTCGACGACGCCGAACAGCAGCCACAGCGGCCAGCTGCACAGCGTCATGCCGAACACCCGCTGCACCGCGTTGAGCGTGCCGCCGCTGTGCTCAAGATGCAGCAGCAGCTTGCGGTTGCCCAGCGGGTAGGCGAATGCGGCCAGCACCACCGCGCCGATCGCCAGCCAGTCGTCCTGGCGCAGCTCGCCGTGCGCATGCCCCCACTGCAGCGCGAACACGCCGGCCACGATCAGCGCACCGAGCGCCAGCGTGCGCCAGGCCAATTGCCGCCGCTCGTCGCGGTAGATCAGCGGCGCCAGCAGCGGCCCGGCCAGCACGGTGGTCTGGAAGCTGCCGGCGACCAGCCACGACGGCCCGCTGCTGGCGGCCCAGGTCAGCGGGATGCCGAACAGCACGAAACCGACGCTGCTCCAGCCCAGCCAGGCGCGTGGATACCGGCGCAACTCGCGCGGCAGTTCGCCCAGTCCGCCCTGCAACGGCAGCACCAGTGCCAGCAGCGGCAAGGTGATCAGATAACGCAGGATCACCGCCCACGCCCAGTGCCCGCCGCCGGCCACCAGGCTGCGGTTGAGCACGTAGGTGAGCGTGAAGAACAGCGCCGAGCACAGCGCCAGTCCCACCGCGACGAGAGCGTTCGAGCGCATCTTGAAAACCGCGACAAAGACGCGAGTCTGGCAAAACGCGCGACGGCCGGATAGCGCGACGATCATCCTGCCGCGCGCGACACGGATGCCGTGGCCGCGGCTTCGCGCTTTGGGCCAGGATTCCCGCTCCTTTTCTTCAAATGGCCATGGCTGCTCGCCCCGGAGGATCGAAAAATCCGACTTGAGATCGCTTTGCCTCGCTCGCCTGGTTTCTACCGCCCAGGCTCCTGGGGCGAAGTGTCCAGCGGGTGCACGCGCTGGCCATCGCTCATGCGATCGTCCGGGTAGGCAACGACACGATCGCCCGGTCGCAGGCCCTCGATGATCTCCACTTCGGCATCGCCCTGCGCACCGGGCTGGACCAGGACAAGCCGGGCACGGCCACCGTCCACCCGGTACACCGCCCAGCGGCGGCCGTCGCGAAACAGCGCGCTGGCCGCCACCTGCAGCACGTCGGGGCGTCGCTCCACCTCGAAGCGGACCTCGACGCGGTAGCCGTCGCCCAGTTGCGCCCACTGCGCACGCGGCGCGGTGATGTCCAGCCACACCAGGGTGCGTTGTTCCTCCACGCCCAGCGCCGAAACCTTGGTAAACCCGCCGGGCTCGATCCGCACCACCTGCGCCGGCAGCGCGCCCTCGCCACCCCAGCGCAGGATCTGCGCCGGCGAGCCCGGCCGCAACGTGATCGCCTGTTGCGACAGGGTCTGCACCATCACCTGCAACTGATCCAGGTCGCCGAGCTCCAGCAGCGACTGGCCGGCCTGCACGGGTACCGCGCTCTCCTGATACCGGCGCAGCACCACGCCGTCGATCGGCGAACGCAGCTCGATTTCCTGCCCGCCGCCGCGGCCCTGGCCGCTCAGCAGCGCCGCCAGTGCCGCCCGCTGCTGAGCGGCCGCACGGCGCTCGGCCACCGCCGCTGCCGCAGCAGCCTGCGCGCGGCCCAGGCGCGCCTCGGCTTCGTCGAGTGTCGCCACGCTCACCACGCCGGACGCGCCGAGGGTACGCATGCGGCCGACGTCGCGCGAGGCCAGGGCGACATCGACCTGCGCCCCCGCCAGACGCTGCTGTGCCGCCTGCATCGACGCCAGTGCCGCTTGTTCCTCGGCCAGCAGGCGGGCTCGATTGGCCGGATCCAGCAGCGTTGCCCGCGCCGGTTCGATCACCGCCAGCACCTGCCCGGCCTTGACCGCATCGCCCTGCAGCAGGTCTATCCGCCGCAACGTGCCGGCGATCGGTGCCGACAGCAGCCAGCGCCGCGGCAGTTGCATGCGACCCTCCTCGTCGAAGTGCTGCACCAGCGCACTGCGGTGGACGCTCACCACGTCCACCGGTCGAGGCGTCGACTGCAGGGCCCACACCACCACCGCCACCACGACGATGACAACGATGATTGAAACGATCAGGCTGCCGCGTTTCATGGTCACGATTCCTGTCCTCACTCGCGGGTCTTGAGTACGGCGATCAGATCGAGCCGGGCGATGCGTCGACGCACCAGCAGCGCCGAGACCACGCTGGCACCCAGCACCATCATGCCGGCAAACGCGTAGGTGGCCGTGGTCAGTTGCACCGGCACGCGGAACAGCTCCGACTGAAAACCCTGCACCATCACCCAGCACAGTCCCCAGCCGGCGGCGAAGCCGAACGGCAGCGACAGCACCACCAGCAAGCCCAGTTGCCCGAGCAGCAGCGCGCTGACCTCGCCCTCGGTCATGCCCAGCACGCGCAGGCTGGCCAGCTCGCGCCCGCGTTCGGACAGGCTGATCCGCGCGGCGTTGTAGACCAGCCCGAAATTGATCACCCCGCCCAGCAGCGCCGCGACCCAGGTAAACACCAGCAGGCTCTCGGCCATGGTGGCGTAGAAGCTGTGCACCGAAGCCAGCCGCGAACTGACCCCGGCCACCCACGGGCGCCGGTCCAGTCGGGCGTAGACATCGGGTTCCGCGCCGGGGGTGACGCCCAGCAGCACGCCGGAGACGACGTCGCCGTCGCCCAGCAGCCGGTTCAGCGCGTCCAGATCCATGTAGCCCTGCGCACCGATGTATTCGTGCACGAAACCAGCCACGCGCACGCTGCGCCGGTAGCGGTGCCCGTCCAGCGCCTGTATCTCGATGGTGTCGCCGGACTGCAGATCCAGCATGCCTTGCAGATAGTCGGTCAGCAGCACGCCACCGGTGGCGGGTATCACTGGCCGCAGTTGCGTGTCCAGCGGCCGGCGCAGCCGCGCCTGCGGCGGCAGGCCCTCGATCACGGTGCGGTAGCTGCGATAGCCGTGGATCAGACGCACCGGCGCCGCGCGTACCGGTTCGGCCTCGCGCACGCCGGGCAGCGCGGCCAGCTCGAACACCGCCCGGCGCGGCGCCGGCTCCACGAAGGTGACCGACAGGTCGTGGCGCTGGGCGATGCTGAGCTGGGTGTCGACCATGTACTCGACCGCGTCGCCCTGGAAGCGTCCCACCATCATCACCGCGCAGGCCATCGCCAGTCCCAGCACGGTGAACACGGCGCGTCCGGGGCGGCGTTCGAGATCGCGCAGGACCATCCGTGCGGGTTGCGAAAGCCAGCGTTGCAGGCCCAGCCGCTCGATCAGGGTGGGTCCGAAACGCGCCGGTGCCGGGGCACGCATCGCCTCTGCCGGCGGCAGTTCCAGCGCGGCGCGCAATGCCATCAGGGCGCCGGCCACTGCCGCGGCCAAGCTTACCGCCACGCCGGTGGCGACCGCTTGCAGGCTCAGGTGATAAGCCAGAAACGGGAAGCGGTAGATGCCCTGATAAACATGCGCCAACCAGCTGCCGAGAACGGCACCGAGCGCAATGCCCAGCGCGGCACCACCCATGGCGATCCAGGCGGCCATGGTCAGATAGTGGCCGGCCAGCGCGCGGTCGGGGTAACCGAACGCCTTGAGCACGCCGATCTGGTCGCGCTGGGTGCCGAGCAGGCGCATCAGCACCACATGCAGCAGGAACGCTGCCACGCCCAGGAAAATCGCCGGGAACAACCGCGCCATGGTCCGCAGCTGGCGCATCTCCTCTTCCAGGTAGCGCGCTGAGGTCTGCTCGTGGCGACCGTAGGCGCCAACGCCGCCGTAGCGCGCCAGCAGGCGGTCGAGCTCGGCGACCACCGCGGCCTGCCGCGCGGCCGGCAGCAGGCGCAGCACCACGTTGTTGAACGCGCCGTCCATGTTCAGCGCCTGCTCCATCGCATGGCGGTTCATCCACAGCACGGCATAGCGCTGGAAGTCCGGAAATACTGCGCCGGGCGGACTCTGGTAGACGTACTCGGGCGAGGTACCGATACCGACCACGCGCAGCCGACTCTGGCGGCCGCGCAGGGTCATCCGCAGCGTGTCGCCGACACGCAGCGCATGTGCCGCCGCGAACGCCTCGCCCACCACCGCCTGGTCGTCGACGTCCGGATCGGGCAGGCGGCCGCTGCGCAACTGCACGCGATTGAGCAGCGGCTGGCCACCGCGGATCGGCAGCGACACCACCTCGGCACGCACCGGCTCGTGGAAACCGGGCACGCCCAGCGTGCCCATTGCCAGCAATCGTGTCTGCGCGGTCTGCACGCCCGCTATCGCCTGCAGTTGCGGCACCAGCGTATCCGGCGCGCGCTTCAGCGGCGCCCACAGGTCGGCCAGCGCACCCTGCCGGTAGAACAGCTCGCGGGTTGCCGTGAGCGATTCGTAGGTGGACTGCGACATCACCAGCGTGGCCACACCGCCGGCGATCACCAGCGCTATCGCCAGCGCCTGCCCGCGCAGGTGCCACAGGTCGCGCCAGCCCTTGCGGGTCAGCGCGCTCACCAGCTCAGTTCCCGCGCCGGGGTACGCTGCGGCGGACGCTCCTCGCGCACGATGCGGCCGTCGCCCAGGTACAGCACGCGGTGTGCCATGCGCGCGATGTCCGCGTTGTGGGTGATCACCACCGTGGTGGTGCCCAGTTCCGCGTTGACCCGCTCCAGCGCCTCCAGCACGCGCACGCCAGTGGCCGAATCGAGCGCCCCGGTGGGCTCGTCGCACAGCAGCACGGCAGGCCGCTTGGCGATGGCACGGGCGATCGCCACCCGCTGCTGCTGGCCGCCGGAAAGCTGCGCCGGGAAGTGGTCCATGCGATCGGCAAGGTCCACCCGCGCCAGCGCCTCCTCCGGCGTCATCGGCCGCTCGGCGATCTCGGTGACGATGGCCACGTTCTCGCGCGCGGTAAGGCTGGGAATCAGGTTGTAGAACTGGAACACGAAACCGACATGTTCGCGGCGGAACAGGGTCAGTTCGCGCTGGTCGGCGCCGGTGAGGTGATGGCCCTCGTACCAGACCTCGCCGGCGGTCGGCACGTCGAGCCCGCCGAGAATGTTCATCAGGGTCGACTTGCCGCTGCCCGAGGGCCCCAGCAACACCACGAACTCGCCACGGAACAGGTCCAGATCCACGCCTCGCAACGCCTGCACCTCGATCTCACCCATGCGGTAGGTCTTGGTCAGGCCGCGGGCGCGGAACACCGGTTCGGCAACGGGTGGCAGTGGTGCGTCGGGCATGCAGGCATCCCACACCAGAACCGCGCGACGGCGGCGACAGGCATCACACTAGCGGCGCCCGCATCGTGTTTTCATGACTTGAGACAACTGCGGGCAAGATCATTGGGCACGAGCGCCGGTATCGGCGGCGTGATCGTGCCAGTTGGCGACGCCTCGCGCGCGGTGCGATGGCTGGTCGTGCGCCTCGTCCCGGCCCGGTTCAGGCGCTGCCGGCCAGCCGCTGCACCGTCTGCCGATAGCGCGCGGCGATGCGCGCTTCGTCGTGATGATGGAAATCGCGCACCACCCAGCGCCCGCCGCACAGCACGTCGCGCACCAGCGGCGTGTTGCCGGCGAACAGGAAACTGTCCAGCAGCGAGCGCGCATCGCGTGCGGCCAGCAGCGGCGAGGTTTCGTCCAGCACGATCAGGTCGGCGCGCGCGCCGGCACGCACTTCGCCGACCGGCATGCCGCTGGCCTGCGCACCACCGTGCAGCGCGGCACGCCACAATGTCTCGCCCACGCTGGCATCCTGCGCGCGGGCGGCGATGTTGCGATGACGCGTCTGCAGCCGCTGGCCGTATTCCAGCCAGCGCAGTTCCTCCACCGGCGAGATCGAGATGTGCGAATCCGAACCGATGCCCAGCGCGCCGCCGGCATCGAGGTAATCCGCCAGCGGGAACAGCCCGTCGCCGAGGTTGGCCTCGGTGGTCGGGCACAAGCCGGCCACCGCGCCGCTGCGCGCAAGCAGCGTTGTCTCGCCGGCGGTCAGATGGGTGGCGTGCACCAGACACCAGCTATGGTCGACGTCGGCGTGGGCGAACAACCACTCCACCGGCCGCGCACCGCGCGTGGCGAGGCAATCCTGCACTTCGCCGATCTGCTCGGCGACATGGATGTGGATCGGGCAATTTTTCGCCGCGTCGCCGGCCAGCACCTCGCGCATCGCCGCCTCCGGCACAGCCCGCAGCGAATGCAGCGCGATGCCGACGCGAAGATCGTCGCTTTCGAGCCGGCGCAGTGACTGCAGCAGGCGCAGATAGCCGTCCACATCGTGGCCGAAGCGGCGCTGCCGCGGGCTCAGCGCACGGCCGTCGAAGCCGCCGCTGATGTACAGCACCGGCAGCAGGGTCAGCGCGATGCCGGCCTCGCGCGCCGCCGCGATCAGCGCCAGCGACATCGCCTCGGGCTGCGAATACGGCGTGCCGTCCGGCTGATGATGCAGGTAATGGAATTCGCAGACCTGGGTGTAGCCGGCCTTGAGCATTTCCACATAGAGCTGGGCGGCGATCGCCTGCAGTTCGTCCGGGCCGATCGCGGCGGCGAACGCGTACATGGTTTCGCGCCAGCTCCAGAAGTTGTCGTCGCTCTGCGCGGCAGCGCGGCCAGAGGGGGCCGCTTTGGAATCCCGGCGCTCGGGGAGGCGCGCATGGGCACTCCCGCGGCGCTCGGCCAGCCCGGCCATGGCGCGCTGGAACGCATGCGAATGCAGGTTGGGCATGCCGGGCAGCACCCATGTGCCCAGCGATTCGACCGGTGCGGCCACGGCCGCCAGCAGCCGTCCGCCCGCATCCACGCCAAACGTGGCGGCGGCCTGCCAGCCGCCGGGTTGCCACAGCTGGGCGGCCCTGAAGCCGTGGATGCCGGCGAGATGGCTCATGCGGATGCTCCCGTGCGCGATGGCGACAAGTGTAACCGGGCGGCCGGCCTCGTCTTCACCTGGACACCATCCGGGCTGTGCATAATCGTGCGATGGCCAAAAAGACCAACGAACAGGCCCCGCGGCTGCAAGTGCGTCTGGCGACGCCCGCCGACGTCCCGGCCCTGGTCGAACTCACCGGGCGGATCTATTCCGCCGAATGGGGGTATTCGGCCGAGATGCTGCGCTCCCAGCAGACGCACTTTCCCGCAGGCCAGTTCGTGGTCGAGTACGAGGGCAAGGTGGTCGGCTACTGCGCCACGTTCCGCATCGACGAGGCCACTGCGCTGGCGCCGCACAGCTGGACCCAGATCACCGCCGGCGGCATGGCCTCGCGGCACAACCCGGACGGCGACTGGCTGTACGGCATGGAAGTGGTGGTGCATCCGGACTTTCGCGGCATGCGCATCGGCCAGCGGCTGTACCAGGCGCGCAAGCGGCTGTGCACCGACCTGAAACTGCGCGGCATCGTGTTCGGCGGACGCATTCCCGGCCTGGCGAAAAACATCCGGCGCTACGGCAGTCCCGAGGCCTACGTGCAGGCGGTGATCGAAGGCCAGCGCCGCGATCCGACACTGAGCTTCCAGCTGAACAACGACTTCGAGATGATCGGCCTGCTGCCGGGTTATGTGGCTTCGGACCACGAGTCGCTCGGTTACGCCGCACACCTGGTCTGGCGCAATCCGCGCCTGCTCGATCAACCCGATACGCCCTCGCCGCCCTCGCCGCAGCGGCTGCCCGATCTGGTGCGCGTGGCCTCGGTGCAATACCAGCAGCGGCGGATCGGCTCGTTCGGGGAGTTCGCCACCCAGGTCGAATATTTCACCGACATCGCCGCCGACTACAACGCCGATTTCGTCGCCTTTCCCGAGCTGATCACGCTGCAGCTGCTGTCGATCGAAAACACCGAACTGTCGCCGGTGGAGTCGATCCGCAAACTGAGCCACTACACGCCGCAGGTGAAGGAGTTGTTCAGCCGTCTGGCCGTCCATTACAACATCAACATCATCGCCGGCACGCACCCGACCGAACAGGCCAACGGCGACATCCACAATGTCTGCTACGTGTGCCTGCGCGACGGCTCGCTGCACGAGCGCGAGAAGCTGCACCCGACCCCGAGCGAGCGCAACGTGTGGAATATAACCGGCGGCGAGAGCGCGGCGACTATCCCCACCGACTGCGGTCCGATCGGTGTGATGATCTGCTACGACGCCGAGTTTCCGGAGGTCGCGCGGCATCTCATCGACCAGGGCGCGCTGATCCTGTTCGTGCCGTTCTGCACCGACGTGCGCGAGGGCTACCTGCGCGTGCGCTACTGCGCCCAGGCGCGGGCGATCGAGAACCAGTGCTACGTGGTGATGTCGGGCAACGTGGGCAACCTGCCAGGCGTCGTCAACTTCGACATCCAGTACGGCCAGAGCTGCATCCTCACGCCCAGCGATTTCCCGTTCGCCCGCGACGGCATCGCCGCCGATTCCACGCCGAACATCGAAACCGTGCTGTTTGCCGAGCTGCGGCTGGAAAGCCTGGCCCGCGCACGCAACGCCGGTGCAGTGCACAACCTGAAGGATCGCCGCTTCGACCTGTACGAAACCCGCTGGCGACCACGCTGAGGTGCCAGGCACCCCGGACAGCCCCGACGCGCGTGCCGGGTCTGCCATAATAGCCCGATGCCCGAATCGTCCCAGCCCACCGCGCACTCCGCCAATTCCCGTCTGCAGGCCCTGCTCGGGCATGAATTCTTTGCCCCGCTGCAGTGGAAGCGCCGCCTCGCGCTGTGGCTCGGCGCGATCGTGGTGGCGCTGGCGGCCATCGTGTTCACCAAGGCCAGCAACTGGTCCTACGGCCTGTTCCAGATCATGCTCGGCCACGGAATCTGGATCCCGCTGATCGTCACCCCGATCGTGTTCGGCCTGCTCGCCTGGGCCACCGAGGGGCGCCTGCGCGCCACCCGCGGCAGCGGCATTCCGCAGGTGATCGGCACGCTGCACATCGAGGACGAGGGCTTTCGTGCCCGCATGCTGGCGCTGCCGATCGCGGTCGGCAAGATGATACTGACGCTGCTCGCGCTGGCGGTCGGCGCCTCGATCGGTCGCGAAGGCCCGACCGTGCATGTCGGCGCCGGGCTGTTCTACACGCTCGGCCGGCGTTTCGGCTTCACCGATCCGAAAGCCGCCTCGCGCTTCATCCTGGCCGGCGGTGCCTGCGGCATCGCCGCGGCCTTCAACACCCCGCTGGCCGGCGTGGTGTTCGCGATCGAGGAGCTGGCCGGGACCTTCGAGCACCGCTTCAGCGGCCTGCTGCTGACGGCCGTGATCATCGGCGGCGTGGTGTCGCTGGGCATCATGGGCAACTACTCGTATTTCGGCGAGGTGCAGGCCAGCCTGCCGCTGGGCCATGCCTGGCTGGCGGTGCTGCTGACCGGCATCATCTGCGGGCTGCTGGGCGGCCTGTTCGCGCGCCTGATCCTGCTCAGCCGGCATGGCCCGCTGGCCGCGATCGGCCGGCTGCGCGCGCACGCGCCGGTGTTGTTCGCTACCGGTTGCGGGCTGGCGCTGGCGCTGATCGGGCTGCTTTCGCACAACAGCGTGTACGGCACCGGTTACGACCAGGCGCGCGCCTTCGTGCAGGAGGCGGCGGTCACGCCCGGACAGGGCTTCGGCATCGAAAAACTGCTGGCCAACGTCTTTTCGTACTGGGCCGGCATCCCCGGCGGCATCTTCTCGCCGGCCCTGGCGGTCGGCGCCGGCCTCGGCCACAACATCGCCCACTTCCTGCCCGGCATCCCGGCGGGCACGGTGGTGCTGCTGGGCATGAGCGCATATCTGTCGGGCGTCACCGGCGCGCCGCTGACCTCGGCGGTGATCGCGATGGAGCTGACCGACAACCAGGACATGGTGATCCCGATCATGGCGGCATGCCTGCTGGCGCGCGCCGCGGCCTCGCTGTTCAGTCCCACGCCGGTGTACAAGGATTTCGCCGAACGCATGGTGCAGGATTTCGAACGGCAGCGGGCCGCCCACGAGGCCGATGCCGAACAGCGGCAAGGGGAGCCGGCTGCACCGATGCACGTGGGCAGCACCAGTGCCTACGGCGATACGGCCGTGGCATCGGACGATGAACCGGCCCGTAACGCATGAGGGTCGTCACGGAGTCGCTGCAGACATGAACCTGCCCCGTTGGGATCGACTGTTGCTGAATGCCACGCTGGCGACGTTTGCCGACGCGCCAGCGTGCGGCGTGATCGAACAGGGCGCCATCGCGATGCATCATGGCCGCATCGCGTGGGCCGGCCGCATGGGTGATCTGCCGGCGGCACCGGACACGCTGGCCAGCACCGTGCTGTCGATCGATGGCGCGCTGGTCACGCCGGGACTGATCGACTGCCACACGCATCTGGTGTTCGGCGGCGACCGTGCGCACGAGTTCGAGCTGCGCGCGAACGGCGCCAGCTACGAGGAGATCGCCCGCGCCGGCGGTGGCATCCTCGCCACCGTGGCGGCCACGCGCGAGGCCGGCGAGGACGCGCTTTACGCGCAGTCGCTGGCGCGTGCGCGGACCCTGCTCGCCGATGGCGTGACCACGCTTGAAATCAAGTCCGGCTACGGCCTGGAACTGGAAACCGAACGCCGCATGCTGCGGGTGGCGCGACGCATCGGCCGCAAGCTCGGCATCACCGTGCGCACCAGCTTCCTCGGCCTGCATGCGCTGCCGCCGGAATACCGCGAGCGTCGCACCGACTACGTCAGCCTGGTCTGCGACGAAATGCTGCCCGCGCTGGCGGCCGAAGGCCTGCTCGATGCGGTCGACGCGTTCTGCGAGAACATCGGTTTCAGCCGCGAGGAAACCCGCCGCCTGTTCGAGCAGGCGCAGCGGCTCGGGCTGCCGGTGAAGCTCCATGCCGGACAGCTGTCCGATCTCGACGGCGCCGCGCTGGTCGCCGAATACCGCGGGCTGTCGGCCGACCACCTGGAGCATCTGGACGAATCGGGCATCAAGGCGATGGCCGACGCCGGCACCGTGGCGGTGCTGCTGCCGGGAGCGTTCCATGCGCTGCGCGAAACCCGGCTGCCGCCGATCGAGCTGTTGCGCAAACACCGCGTGCCGATGGCGGTCGCCACCGACTGCAACCCCGGCAGCTCGCCGATGCTGTCGTTGCGACTGGCGGCCAGCATGGCCTGCACGCTGTTCCGGCTGACCCCCGCAGAGGCACTGCACGGCATCACGACCCACGCGGCCCGCGCCCTCGGCCTGACCGATCGCGGCACGCTCGCGGTGGGCCAACCCGCCGATCTGGTGGTGTGGAATGCACGCCGGCCGGCCGAGCTGTGCTACTGGATCGGCGGCGGACTGGCGCACGAGGTCTACGTGTGCGGCGAATCCGTCTCGCGGCGCAGCGTTTCGAGGTGCTGGCGCAACGCATCGTGAAACGCCGGCGGCAGGTCCGCGCACACCGGCACCCGCCACCAGTGCGCCAGCGCGAAACGCCGGCACTTGACCGCGTCCTTGTCGGTCATCAGCACCGGCAGGCGATCGCCGAAATCCAGTTCGGCCGGCGCGAACCGGTGGTGATCGGCAAACGCATGTTCGATCACCTCGATGCCATGGCCGCGCAGGCTGTCGAAGAAGCGCCGCGGATTGCCGATCGCCGCCACCGCATGCACCGGCTGACCGCGCCAGCTGTCCAGCGGCAGCTGCCGGGCGCCGCCGAGCGCCACCGCCTGGTCGCCCGACAACCGCATCGGATATTCGCCGGCCAGGGCGTCGCCGCCATGGCAGACGCGAAAATCCACCCGCTGCAGCCGACCCAGCGGCTCGCGCAACGGCCCGGCCGGCAACAAGCGCCCGTTGCCGAAACGGCGCACGCCGTCGATCACGCAGATCTCCACATCGCGCGCCAGGGCGTAATGCTGCAGGCCATCGTCGGCAATCAGCACATCGCAACCGGCGGCCACCAGCAATCGTGCCGCAGCGGGACGGTCGCGCCCGACCGCCACCGGCACACCGCTGGCACGGATCAGGCAGGGTTCGTCGCCAAAGCGCAGTGGATCGGGCGCATCGCCCAGCAGCGCCGGTTCGCGCTGATCGCCGCCATGGCCGCGGCTGACCACGCCCGGCCGATGCCCGTGCGCGCGCAGCGCCGCGGCCAGCGCGATGGTCAACGGGGTCTTGCCGGTACCACCGACGCTGAGGTTGCCGACCACGATGACCGGCACCGGCAGGCGCACCTCGGACAGCCAACCACGCCGGTAGAACCAGCCGCGCAGCCGCACCACGGCGCCATACAACGCCGCCAGCGGCCACGCCCACCAGGGCACCGGACCGTTGCCGTACCAGGCCGACTCGAGCGTGCCGATCAGCGCCATGGCTTGCTCCTTCAGTCGTCGCCCGGTTCGACGGCCTGATCGTGGAACTGCATCCGGTGCAAGGCGGCGTAATGCCCGTTCAAGGCCATCAGTTCGGCATGCGTGCCGCGTTCCACGATATGGCCCTGGTCCAACACCGCGATCTGGTCGGCGTGCTCGATGGTGGACAGCCGGTGCGCGATGACCACGGTGGTGCGATCGCGTATCAGGCGCTGCAGGGCCTGCTGGATCAGCCGTTCGGATTCGCTGTCGAGCGCGCTGGTGGCCTCGTCCAGCACCAGGATCGGGGCGTTCTTCAGGATCGCGCGCGCGATCGCCAGGCGCTGCCGCTGGCCGCCGGACAGCAAGTTGCCGCTCTGGCCGATCCGGGTATGGATGCCCTGCGGCATGCCCGCGATGAACTCCATCGCGTTGGCCGCCTCGGC
>JAGWNA010000050.1 GCA_028871555.1 Lysobacteraceae bacterium | reverse complement strand
CCGTGATGCCGAACTGCTGCAGCATGTTTTCCAGGCTCTGCGTGGTGAACGGCGCCTGCGTGGTCTGGTCGCCGCTGCCGTCGAGACCCACGACCAGGCCGTAGCCGATCAGCTGGTTGCTGCGCACGCCGCCGATCGACGCCAGATCCCGGATTTTTTCGGCATGGGCGGAGACGGTGACGAGAAGGCAGAACGCGAGCACGACGAATCCGACTCCCTTTCCCCTGCGGGGAGAGGGTTGGGGTGAGGGGACGCGCGTGCGAAAGAGGTGGGCAAGGCGACCCACGAAAGCAAAGGCCTTGCGCGCGAACCCGGATTTGCCCGCGACAATCGGCCCCTCATCCCAACCTTCTCCCCGCAGGGGAGAAGGGGCGCAGGTGCCGTGCGGAATCGCACCTTCGTGCCTTGCCGCACCCGTCGAGCAAATGGACGTATGGACGTTCATTTCAGAAGGGCATCCATTTGGAGTTGAAGAAGCGCGCCAGCCACCCTTGCGTGTTGGCGTCGGCCAGCGAGCCGCGCCCGGTGTAGCTGATGTGTGCATCGGCCACCCGGGTCGACGCGATGCTGTTGTCCGGCAGGATGTCCTGCGGGCGCACGATGCCGGCGATCCGTATCAACTCCTGGCCCTGGTTGATCGTCAGCAACTTCTGGCCGCGCACGACCAGGTTGCCGTTGGACAGACGCCTGGACACGGTGACCGTGATCTGGCCGGTGAGCTGGTTGCTCTGGCTGCTGGAGCCCGCCCCATCGAATGCGTTCTTGCCATTGAGCGCATTGCTCGCCGCCTTGCCGCCGAGCGTGGCCGCCTGGCCGAGCAGGGTCGGTGCGGCGAGGGCGACGCTGTCGGTCTTGCTGGTGCTGGTGGTGGCCTTCTTGCTCGCCTGCGTGCTCTCCTGGAGCACGATGGTAAGGATGTCGCCGACACGATGCGCTCGCGGGTCGCTGAACAGCTCCATGTTCTGCGCATCGTGGTAGATCGAGCCGTCGGCCGGCGGCGCCTGCCCGGTGTCCGTCGGTGCCGTGGCCGCCCACTGCGCATCGTCGTGCACCATTGAACTGGTGCAACCGGCCAGTGCCAGCAAGCCGGCGATCGCGAATCCGCGCAATGACGATTTGATCGGCGGCATGACCGTTCTCACAGCTTGTCGGCGAGGGTCTGCAGCATCTGGTCACTGCTGCTGATGGCCTTGGAATTCATTTCGTAGGTACGCTGGGTCTCGATCATGTTCACCATCTCCTCCACCACATTGACGTTGGAGGATTCGAGCGCTCCCTGCTGCAGCGTGCCCATGCCGCTCAACCCCGGCTGCCCGGTCTGCGGCGAACCGCTGGACGCGGTCTCCACCAGGAGGTTGCCGCCCTGCGCCTGCAAACCGGCCGGGTTGATGAAGTCGGCCAGCTGCAGCGTGCCGATCTGCACGGCCGCCGCCGAACCGGCAGTCGTGGCCGACACCGTGCCGTCGCTGCCGATGGTGAGGCTCTGTACGTTGCTCGGCAGGGTGATCGCCGGCTCCAGCGGGTACCCCTCTGCGGTCACCAGCTGACCGTTGGCATCGCTGTGCAGCGAACCGTCCCGGGTGTAGGCCGTGGTGCCGTCGGGCAGGCTGACCTGCAGGAAGCCGCGCCCCTGGATGGCCACGTCCATCGAGTTGCCGGTCTGCGAGATATTGCCTTGCGTGAACAATTTCTCGGTACCGACGACCCGCACGCCGGTGCCAAGCATCAACCCCGATGGCGACTGGGTCTGTTCCGTCGTCTGGCCGCCGGCCTGGCCCTTGTTCTGGTAAATCAAATCCTGGAACGACGCACGCGAACTCTTGAAGCCGGTGGTGTTCGCATTGGCGAGATTGTTGGCGATGACATCCATGCGCGTCTGCTGCGCATCAAGGCCGGTCTTGGCGATCCAAAGTGAAGAAAGCATGGGTCATCTCCCGATGAATGGCGCAGCCGCTTGTCAGCTCGGCTGCAGAAGTTTGCTGGTGGCAGAAGCGTTGTCCTCGGCGCTCTTGATCGACTTGATCTGCATGTCGTACTGCCGCGACAGCGCGATCATCTGCACCAGTTGATTCGACACGTTGACGTTGCTGTCTTCCAGCGCGCCGGAGGTGACCCGCACGCTGGAATCGGCTGCGGCCTGCCCTCCATTGGCCATGTGCATCAGGCCGTCGCTGCCCTGCACCAGCTGCGTCGGATCGGGATTCACGAGCCGGATGCGGTCCAGGGTCGCCTCGGAATTGGGTCCCGATCCGAGCGGCACGGTGGAAATGGTGCCGTCATCGCCGATGCTGATCTTCGCGCTGTCGGACAGATTGATCGGACCGGCGCTGCCGAGCACCGGGTTGCCCCTGGCATCGGTCAACTGTCCGTCGGCCGTCAGCTGCAGGTCGCCGGCACGCGTGTATCCCTCGGACCCGTCCGGCGCCTGGACGGCGATCCAGCCACTGCCCTTGATCGCCACATCGAGCGAACGTCCGGTGCTGGTGGTTGCACCCTGCGCCGGATCCTGGCCGATGCCCTGGGCCACCGCATTGATCCGGGTCGGCTGCCCGCTGCCCTGCACGGGCAGGCTCAGGAAGGCGGTCATCTCGCTCTTGAAGCCCACCGTGGAGGCATTCGCCAGATTGTTGCTGACCGCCTCCTGGGCACGCATGATCTGCGTCGCCCCGGTCATCGCCACATAGAGAGAATGATCCATGGCCGCCGATTACCTCGATACCGCCTGGAACAGCGCGGCAGCCAGCGTGTTGTCCGTGCCCAGCACCTGGGCATTCGCCTGGTAGTTGCGCTGCGCCTTGATCATGTTGACCAGCTGCGCGGTAGTGTCGGACGTATTCGAACTTTCCAGCGCACCGGACTGCACGTTGCCGAATTGGCCGCTGCCGGCCGACCCCATCACCGCGGTGCCGGAGTCGCCGCTCGCCGCCCATTCGGTGTTGCCGAGCTGGCGCAATCCCTGCAGGTTGGCGAAGTTCGCCAGTGCGATCTGGCCGACCTGGGTGCTCTGGTTGTTCGAGTACTTCGCCGTCACCACACCCTTGCTGTCGATGTCGATCGAGGTGAAGGTACCTGCCGTGAATCCGTTCTGGGTGATGGCGCCGGCCGCGTACGAATCGCCGAACTGGGTCGTGTTCGTCATATTGACCGTCAGCGCCAACGGGTTCGAGCCATTGCCGAGATTCACCGGCGTGAATACCAGATTGCCGCCGACGGGTGTCGCGAGCTTGCCGGTGGTGTCGAACGTCATTGCCTGGGTACCGGCACTGATGCCGTCCACGTACAGGTTCGCGTTCCAGGCATTGGTCGCCGTCTTGACGTAGTACACCGTACCCTGGTGCGTACCGCCCTGGGAATCGAAGACAGTGACCGGGGTTGCCGCGTTGTAGCTGGTCGCATCCGTCGTGCTGAAAGGGTTCGCCGGCACGGCCGCACTGGCCGGCAGGTTCGATGTCATCGTCACCAGCGACGTTGCGGTTGCATTGCTCTGCGCACTGACCAGCTGCAGCGGGATCAGGGTGCTGGTATCGAAGCCGCCGATGCCGTTGGGCGGATAAACCTGCAATTTCGCGCCACTGGGAGTCACCACATTGTTGTTGGCATCCGTCTGGAAATTGCCGGCCCGCGTATAGCCGATGCCGTTGCCGTTGTTGATGGTGAAAAAGCCGTTGCCGCTGATGGCCAGGTCCAGGCTGTTGCCGGTGGTCGCGATGTCGCCCTGCGCGAACTGCTGGGCCACATCCTCCATCCGCGTGCCACTGCCGGTCGCCGTGGAGTTCAGATTGAGTCCCGTGACCGCGAAGATATCCGCGAATTCCGCACGCGATCCCTTGAACCCGGTCGTGTTGGCATTCGAGATATTGTTCGAGATGACGTTGAGATCGGATTGGGCCGCATTGATTCCGCTTAGTGCCGTATTCAAAGCCATGATGTGTTCCTCGGATGAATGAGAGTGTGGAACGCGTGGATCAAAGTATCTGCGCCACCTGACTCAGCGGGACGCCGCCCACCCCGGCCACCTGCAGGTAGGTGCCCACGCTGCTGCCGCCATAGCCGACCGCGGTCACCGTGCCTGCCGCATAGGTGTCCTGGGAACTGCCGTTGCTGCCTGCCGCCATGCTGTAGGTCCCCTGCGCCACCGGATTGCCGCTGTCGTCCTTGCCGTCCCAGGTGAAGCGGGAAAACCCGCTGCCCTGGTTGCCCAGATCAAGAGTGCGCACCGCGTTGCCGGCAGCATCGAAAATGCTCACCTTGACATCGCCGGCATTGGCGACGTTGACGGCGCCGGCGACGGCGCTGCCGCCGTAGCTGACGGTCGACGACGGCACCAGCACCTGGCGGTCGATCAGGTTCGACGAACCCAGCAACTGCGATGCCTGCAGGGAACTGGTCATGGTGCTGTTCAAGCCATTCATCGAGGTGAGCAGATCCTGCGTGGCCGACAGCTGGCTGAACTGCGCCATCTGGGACACGAATTGCGAGTTGTCCACCGGCTTGGTCGGATCCTGCGACTGCAGCTGGGTTGTCATCAGCTTGAGGAAATCGGCCTGGGAAAGGCTTGCGGCAACCGACGAACCGATTGCGGAACTCGTTGCCGCCGAACCGGCGGTCGGCAGTGAATTGCCGGTATTGATGGTGGTCATCGTGTACTCCGTATGGGTTACTTGCCGAGGTCCAGGGTTTTCACCATCATCTGCTTGGTGGTGTTCATCACGTCGACGTCGTTCTGATACGAACGCGAAGCGGAAATCATGTTGACCAGTTCGTCGACCGGATTGACGTTGCTGGCAAAGACGTAACCGTCGGCATTGGCCATCGGACTGCCCGGCTCGTAACGGCTCGGGATCGCGGCATCGCTCTGGGCGACGCCCAGCACCTGCACGCCGGTGGCGCCGGCATCGCCGCCCTGGCCGTCCAGCCCGCGCTGCACGGCGGCGAACAGCGGTTCGCGCGAGCGATAGGCGGCGGCGGGCGTGCTGGCCACGCTGTCGGCATTGGCCAGGTTGCTGGCGACCGTGTTCAGTCGCAACGATTGCGCGGCCATGCCGGAACCGGCCACGTCGAAAATCGAGAAGGCGGACATCGGCGTCAGGCTCCCGTGATGGCATTGCGCAGCATGTGGATCTGCGCGGTGATGAAGGACAGGCTGGCCTGGTAATGCACGCCGTTGGCGGCAAATGCGGCCTGCTCGACCTGCTCGTCGACGGTATTGCCGTCCATGCTCGGCTGGGTCGGCACCCGATATTCGAGCGGGGCATCTGCCTGCGCGGTGGAACCGCCGAGTTGTCCGGGCGCGTCGGTCTGCAATGGCAGGTTGCCCGTGCCGCCGGCAGCGGACAGCGCCTTGCGGAAATCCACGTCGCGCGCCAGGTATCCGGGGGTATCGGCATTGGCCAGGTTGCTGGCCAGCACTGCGCTGCGGCGCTGCCACAGCTCCAGTGCCCGGGCATGGATGCCGAACAGATTGTCAGGGGTTAGGCTCATCACGTCGCTCCACACGGTTGGAATCCGCATGGGGCATGAGGCAAATTGCATGCCATGATCGGCCAGGGCGCGCCAGCGCTGGGCTGGCGCCGGGCAGCGCCGCGCGACGACGGTGGCGCACGCGGCTGTGGCGGAATTCTGACGCCGCCCTTGCAGGGCAGAAGCCGGCGGAGCGGGAACCAGCACGCGATGAGCGGCCGCGGCTTCGGTGGCGAGGCAAGCAGTTACTCGTGGCTCACTGCTCCGCGCCCGCTCATCTTTCACTCACTGCCGCCGCTCACCCTCGCCCTGCTCGGCCAACAGATCCAGTACCGTTTGCGCCAGCAGGTCCGGCTGGTACTTCGCGATGAAGCAGTCCGCATTGACCTCTTTCACCAGCGCCTCGTTGAAGACGCCGCTGATCGAACTGTGCAGCACCACTTTCAGTCGACGCAGGGCGGGCGTCTCGCGGATGGCACGGGTCAATGCATAGCCGTCCATGCGCGGCATTTCGATGTCCGATACCAGCAGGCTCACACTATCGGCCACCGGCGCATCGGCAAGTTCCAGCAGACGCTCCAGCGCCTCGTGGCCGTCCCGGGCCACCACGCATTCGATGTTCATCTGCTTGAGCAGGTTCACCACCTGGTTTCGGGCCATCAGCGAATCGTCCGCCACCATCACCCGTTGCGGATGCTGCGGCAGGGCACTGACCGTACGCAGCATGTGTTCGGAAAGCGTGTCGGTCGCTGCATCGACGAGGCCCAGTACATGCTCCGCATCCACCACGGCGACGAGTGAACCGTCGACACGCGTCACCGCATTGACCCGCGTCCCGAAACCCAGCGCAGCGGCGGGTGCCACCAGCGAAGCGCCTTCGCAATGCACGATGCGCTGCAGGTCGGCGACCAGGAATCCCTGCACCGAACGGCTGAATTCGGTGACCATCAAATGTGCCGATGCCGCTTCGCGCAGCGGTGCGTAACCCAGCGCAGCGGCCAGATCGATCACCGGAATGGTTTGCCCGCAAAAATCGCAACTGCCCGCCAGCAGGGCATGCGCACCCGGCATGCGCTCAAGCGGTGGCCGCTGCAGCACCTGGCGCACCTTGAACACGTTGATGCCGTACAACTGTTCGTCACCAAGGCGGAACAGCAGCATGGCCACGCGATTGTGTCCGGCCAGCCGGGTATGCCATTCCACCTTGTCCAGTAACGTGCCGCCCATGCGGATTCCTCGGATGCGATACCGCCGCGCAGGCCGTATGCCTGTGATATCGGCGGCATCGCAGCCTGCTTGAGCGTCGCCGCCACGGCGTCACCGGGATGGATGGCATGTGACTTGCTTTCTCAAGTTTTGAAATTTTCTGACGATGCATTCATTCAACACTCGCACTCCTGCGCGATTCAAGGTGATGTCCACCCCATGAGCCTGATCTGGAACCACCACCTGACGACCATGGTGCAGGCTGCGGTCGCCGGTGACGATGCACAGGTCGGCGTCCTGCGCCGCAAGTACCCACGCGCCGCACGAGCGATCGCGCCCCTGCTTGCACGTGTCGCCAGCCGGCCGCCGGCTGCCGTGGCGCTGCAGACCATAGCGCAGCAAAGCCTGGTACTGGGCGCAGTGCAGACGCTGTCGCGGGAACAGGCGGCGCTGGACCAGGCCGCCCTCGAAAGCCGCAGTACCGTCGATCATTTGACGGACTCCAGCGCCGGGATCTCGACGGCACTGCGGCAGCTGGGCGAGGATCTGAATCACGCCGGCCGGACCGGACAGGCCGGCGAAGGCAGCGTCAGCGATCTGGACGGCCAGTTGCGGATGTTGCGCAGCGCGCTGTCGGCGATGAACAGAAACCAGAGCAAGCTGGCCGAACAGGTGGCGCAAATCCGCAAGCTCACCGGCATGGTGCAGGAAATCGCCCATCAGACCAACCTGGTGGCACTGAATGCCGCGATCGAAGCCGCGCGTGCCGGCGAAGCGGGCCGCGGCTTCGCCGTGGTCGCCGACGAAGTCAAGCAACTGGCCGAAAAGACCACGCTCACCACCACCGAAATCGAAACCGTTACCGGTTCGATCGGTGAGTTCTCGATGCAACTGGACGGCGACGTACAACATGGCCTGCGCCAGCTGGAGCGCGCGCAGGCCGGCATCGGTCAGGCCGAAAGCGCGCTGCGCCAGAGCGGCGAAACCCTGCTTGCGGCAACCGCGAAGGTCGGCAGCCTTCAACAGAACCACGAATTGCACCACACGCGCGCCACCGCGGCCCAGGCCATGCTCGGCGCGCTGCATCGACGCGGCACCGAAGCCCGTCGCCAGGCCGAGACCTTGAACCGCGCCGCCCTGCTGGCGCATCGGCTGGGCCTGGACTGGCTGGAAAGCGAGAGCGGCAGCGATCCGGCCAGCCTGAGCCTGACCATTCGCGAGACCATGTCGAGTCTGCGCCAGGCGATCGAGCTGGCCCTGCTCGAACCGAGCGCGCTGGATCGGCGCTGGTTCGATACCCATGCCCTCGGCAGGACGATCGCCCGACTGGGCGTATTGCACCCGCAGCAGCCTGCGGGCGCTGCGCTGAGCGATGCCGGCGAAAAGCTGCGCGAACAGAACGACCTCTTCGTCAACCTGTTGTGCGACGGCCAGCTCGAACAGGCTACCCGGCTGTCGCCGCAACTGGAATCGGGATGCGAAGCGCTGCTGGGACAACTCGCCACCTTGCTGGTGGATGCATGACGACAGCGCCGTCGGCACGCTGCCTGCGGCTGGCCACGTGGTGGTCCTGCGGCATGCTGTGCGGCGCATGCATCGTCGCCACGCCGACATGGGCGACGCAGTCGCCAGCCGCCGTGCGTGCAGCCGCCGAACAGGCTGTGCGCCGGCACTATGCGCTGCCGGGCAGCCGGGTCGAGATCAAGTCGGCACCGCTGGACATGCGCCTGCGCCTGGCCGATTGCCATGTACCGTTGCGCGCCACGATACCCGCTGACGCCGCGCCCGCCTCGCGGATGACGGTACAGGTCAAATGCCCGCAAGCCGGCGGCTGGACCGTGCGTGTCCCGCTTCAGCTGCAGTTGTTCCGCAAGGTGCTGATAACCAGCCGGGCACTGCTGCGCGGCGACGGATTGCACGGCAGCGATCTGCGTGCGCAAGAGCGCGACGTCACCCGGCTGGGCTATGGCTATATCGAGAACCCGGACGAGACAACCGGCCGCATTCTGTCCCGCTCGCTCGCCGCCGGCAGCGTGCTGACCCCGGAGGCGCTGGGCGGCCGGCGTGCGGTGCGCGCCGGCGATCATGTGCAACTGGTGGCGCGGATGGACGGCATCGAGGTCCGTGCGGCCGGCGTGGCATTGGGCGGCGGCGACGACGGCGCCCGCCTGCGCGTACGCAATGACAGTTCGGGCAGGGTGGTCGATGCCATGGTCAGCGCACCCGGGGAGGTGATTGCCTTGCCATGAATGTATGGCGGTTTACGTGAGATCCTTCTCACGAGAGTCAAAAACCGGCCATCCATGGCCGGACTCTTCAATCTTCACACACCACATTAAAGTTTTCGTGGCCCCTGCCGATGCATCACCTGCAGGGCAAAAACCGCAACGAGTAACGAACCCATGAACGCCACGATCAGCAACAACGGCTTGCCGAATTTCAACCCGGTTTCCGGCAACTCCGGCAACGGCCCGGCAACGGCAGCAACGGCTCAGCCCGACTCCGGCGGCACCCTGCCCCCGGCCGGCGACCAGGTCAAGCTGACCGATTCGGCCCGTGCACTGCAGGCAGCCACACACCCCGGCGACCCTGCCGCCGTGATCGATCCGCAGCGAGTGGCGCAGGTGCGACAGGCATTGGCCGACGGCAGCTACCAGGTCAACCCCGGCCGCATCGCCGACCGCATGCTCGCGCTGGATCAGCAAATCGGCGGCACGGGCAAGGCATGAGCAGGCAGCTGCAGCATGAACTCGGCAACGCCCTGTCGGCCGTGATCGGCGACATGCAGCAGGCGGTCCGGCAACTGGCGCAGTTGCTCGAAGCCGAACGCACGGCGCTGGACACCAACAACATCGAGGCACTGGATCGGGCCGGCACGCAGAAACAGGCGACGATGCTGCAACTGGAACAGCTCGATGCCGAGCGCCTGCAGCTGAGCCGCGAGCTGCCCGCATCGGCAGCCGCGCTGGAATCGAACTGGGCCCTGGTCGTGCAATCGCTGCGCCGCTGCCAGCAGCTCAACCAGAGCAACGGCAGCATGGTCAATCAGCGGCTCAACCAGGTGCGACAGGCCCTGTCGATCCTCACCGGCCATGCCGGCGAGAACAGCCTGTACGGCCGTACCGGCGTGCTGCACGCCAACCTGCGCTCCCAGGCACTGGCCGAGGCATGAGCCGAGGACGAACGACGCCGTTGCCAGCTTGCGCAAGCCGACCCATCCACTGAGTGCGAAGTTGCCCCCGCATGCCTGCACCTATCGCGATGACTGATCATGAGCCAGCAAAACGCTTCCGCAAAAGCCCATAACACTCATGCGTCAGCGGCCCCCGCCAGCGCGGCGTCGACGCCGATGCCGGTAATGCGCATACCGATGCTCGACCGCGATCGTCAGCTGTTCGCCTACGAAATCATTTTTCATCACAGCCCCGAAGATCATGAGACCCTGCTGCAAAGGGTGCTGTCCACGATCACCGATGGTGCACTGACCCGGCTGGTGCGCGGCAATCGCGCGTTTCTCAACCTGCCTGCCGAGCTGCTGCCGGAAGACTCCGATGTCCTGCTGCATCAGCCCCGGCTGGGCCTGCTGCTGGATCCGGGCGCAGCCGCCGATGCGTCGTTGATGAAGCGCCTTGGGCTGATGTCCGGGCGCGGCTGTCAACTCATGCTCGACGGGACCGAACTCGAAGCCCATGACAGCCTTGCCATCGAGGCATTGCTGCAGTTGGTACAGTTCGTGCGGCTGGACGCGAGCATGCTGACGCCCGAGGTTTTGCGGGAACGGACCGAACAGTTGCACGCCCGCGGCATCGGGGTCGTCGCCGGCCAGGTCAACGACCACCCGACCTACCAGCGCTGCCTGGAACTGCCGCTGCAGGCGATCCAGGGACGCTACCTGCTGATCCCCCAGCCGGTAGCCGTGCCGGTGCTGACCGCCAACCGTCTGAGCATGCTGCGGCTGATGCGCACTCTGCAGGAAGACAATCCCGGACCGGTGGAGCTCGGCACGATCATCCGCGATGACGCGGTACTGAGCTACAAGTTGCTCAGCTGCGTGAATTCGGCCTACTTCGCGTTGCCGCGGCAATTGAAGTCGGTGCAGCAGGCGGCGATCTTCTTCGGCATGACGCGCATGCGCAACTGGATCCACACCATGGCCATGTGCAGCATGGACGACCGACCGCCGGAGCTCTTGCGCGCCGCGCTGATCCGCGCCCAGATGTGCGAAAAGCTGGCCACCGGGATGTCCGGCGGACACCGGGAAATGGCCTTCACCGTCGGCCTGTTCTCGCTGCTCGATACGCTGATGTGCGCACCGATGGAATTCCTGCTGACCCATCTGCGGCTGGTGCCGGAAATCAGCCAGGCGCTGACCGACCGGTCCGGTCCGTTCGCACCGCTGCTGGAGCAGATCCTTGCCTGGGAAGCCGGCAAGCTGACCAGCGAAAATGCACAGCCCACGCAGATCAGGCGGATGGCCACGATCTATCTTGAAGCCACGCAATGGGCCGATCAGGTCTATGCCGGCGCCAACGAGAACGCTGCCGCCGACTGACCGGCGGCGTGCGCCGACTCCCATCCATGCCGGCCCCCCCGGTCGCATGCATGCGCATCAAGTGGTCGGCGCAATGAAGCGGCGACGGCGCAACCGCCAACTCACGACCAGCAAGCCGAGTATCGCCACCGCCAACCAGCCAGCCAGCGTCCGCGTGTCGTTGCCCAGCCACATCACGCTGGCTACCGAACTCACAGCCAGCGCACCCACCGCCAGGGCCAGCCAGACATCGCGACGCTCGCTTTGCACCGAAAACAACAGCAGGTAGGCGCCCGAGGCCGCCAGCAGCACGGCCAGGATCCGCTTGCCAGGCATGAACCGGGGCGGCACCGGAATATCCGGAAACATGTTGAGCAGGGAAACCGCCCCGACCTCGACGTCGTAGCCCTTGCCGTCGGCGGCATCCGGTGCCGTCACCAGCTGATCGCCATCGATGCGCGCGAAGACGGTCATCTGTTGCAGCGGTACCGCATCCCAGCTCACCCGGACATCGCCCAGCCGGGGGGCGCCCGGATGCGCACTGGTCACCAGACAACCCTGGTACTGACTGAAGCTGGCCGCGAGATTTTCCGGCAGCGCTTTCAGATCCGGCGCAATCGGCTCGGAACCCGGTATCGCGTGCACCAACTGCGCCGACAACATGAACCCGCCCATCTGCACCAGGCCGGCATCAAACCGCTTGCCGCTGATCGGCAAAGTGGCAGGATTGGCGTGCCCTGCCGGCCGCACGAAGCGGCTGGAATCGATCAGGTGATCCGCCCAGTCCATCTCGTAATGCACGGCACCACCGATGCGGATCTCGCGCCACTGGAACATATCCACGTGGCGAATCAGCGTCGGCGTATTCGCCGTCAGGTTGAAATCCGGATCGCGTGCCGCCTCCACCACCCTCGGCGTGCCGACGATTCGCGCCATGTAGCCGTTCTGACCGGCCTGCGGCATGGCGCCGCCGGTACCGAAATCGATCAGGTCGCCACCATGCCGGGCGGCCGTCACGTGGTAGCTGATCAGGTTTTGAGCGGTCATCCCGATCAACCCGATGCCGGCCAGCATCAGCAAGGTACCGGCGATATTGCGCACCGGGCCACGCACCGACGACCACCCGCGAAAATTCATCGATGCGCTCCGGCCACCGCTTGCTGCCAGACGCCTTTCAGAACCTGCTGTTCGTCGGCCACTCCAAAACGGCCATGCTCGTCGCGCGTCACCCGCGCCAGCGCGCAATCGGGATCGTGCGTGAAGAACAGCCGTACGTCCCGCGCCAGCTTGTCATCGAGGAACACGCGCTTCTCGTCGATCAGTTTCTCCGGCCAGCGGTCGTAACCCATGGTGATCGGCAGATGCACCCACCAGCGACCGGGAATCAGGTCGGCACAGAACACGACGCCAGCCACTTCGGCCAGCATCAGGCCCGGTGTATGGCCGTCCGAATAACTGAAGCGCACCGAGCGCCCCAGGGTCTGCGAATAGCCGCCTTCGACCAGTTCCAGCCGGCCGCTGGCTTCGAGCAGGGGCTGCAGGGCGGGGATGAACGAGGCACGATCGCGCACGTGCGGCTGCTGCGCGCGACGCCAATGCGCGGCACCCGTCACGAAACGCGCATGGGGAAACAGCAGACGCGGCGGCTGGTCCTGCTCCCATGCGGCCAGCAGGCCACCGGCATGGTCGAAATGCAGGTGCGACAGCACCACCACATCGATGTCCTCATGCGCGAGGCCTGCCTCGGCCAGCGAGTCGAGCAATACGTGATGCCGCTCGAGCACACCATAACGCTCACGCAAGGCCGGCTCGAAAAACGCGCCGATGCCGGTCTCGAACAGCACGTTGCGCCCATCCAGCCCCTTCACCAGCAGGCAGCGGCAGGCCAGCGGAATGCGGTTCTGTTCATCCGGCGCAATCCAGCGCGACCACAGCGCCTTCGGCGCGTTGCCGAACATGGCGCCGCCGTCCAACTGCTGTGAATTGCCGAGGATCGAGAACAGTTCCATGGCGCTGTCTTATTGCACCTTGCCCAGGCCCGAAGGATGGCGCGGGTCACTGGCGGCATCGAGCCGGTTGGTCCTGCGATCCCAGGTCACCACGTTCATGAAGCCCCATGGGTCGCGCTGCTTGAGCGTGTAGACCATCCCGGCCAGTTCGGCGGTCGTGGCCGGACCGAAGGTACCCGGTTCCACGTCGATCACGTCCGGCATGTACTGGTGGTGGAAGCGCTTGTGCGCCACGATCTGCTGCGCGCTCTGACCATCGATGAAATGCAGGATGCCTTCCAGCACCTGGGTGATGATGGTCGAGCCGCCCGGCGAACCGATCACCGCGGTGCGGCTGGCGCCGATCACGATCGTCGGCGACATCGAGGACAGCATCCGCTTGCCCGGCTTCGGCGCATTCGCCGCGCTGCCGAGCAGGCCGTAGACGTTGGGCTTGCCCGGCACCAGCGCGAAGTCGTCCATCTCGTCGTTAAGCAGCACGCCGGTGTCGCCGGCGACGAAGTTGGATCCCATGATGTAGTTCACGGTGGAGGTGACGGCGGCCATGTTGCCGTCGGCGTCGATGATCGAGAAATGCGTGGTGTGCATGCCCGGCTCGCCTGCCGCGGCGGCCGGCAGCATCGACGAGGGCGTGGCCTTGTCCGCCAGGATGCTCTGGCGCAGGCCGTCGGCGTAGTACGGCGACAGCAGCATGTCCAGCGGCATCTTCACGAAATCCGGGTCGCCCAGATAATCGTTGTGGTCGCGGAAGGCGCGGCGCATCGCCTCGACGATCAGGTGCACGCGGTGCGCCTGATCGAGCTTGCCCAGGTCGAAGCCGGACAGGATGTTGAGGATCTCGGCGATCGCCACGCCTCCTGACGACGGCGGCGGCGCGGTGACGATGCGGTAACCGCGATAGTCGATGCTGATCGGCGTGCGCTCCTTCGCCCGGTAGCCGGCCAGGTCGGCCATGCTCCAGTTGCCGCCGGCGGCACGGACTGCCGCCACCAGTTTTTTCGCCGTATCGCCACGATAAAAACCGTCGTCGCCGTGCGCCGCCAGCAACTCCAGCGTACGGGCCTGTTGCGGATCGCGCCAGATCGCCCCCTCGGCCGGGGGTGCGCCGTTCGGCAGGTATTTCGCAGCCGAGGCAGGCCAGCGCTGCAGCTCCTTCCGCTGATCGGCGATGTCGGCACGCAGGCGCGCGTCGGGCCGGAAACCGTCGCGGGCAATCCGGATCGCCGGCGCCAGCGACTGCTTCAGCGGCAACCGGCCGTAGCGTCTGGCGATCAGGACCAGGCCGGCCGGTTCACCGGGGATACCCGCCGAAAGCGGCCCGTTCAGCGCGGCATCGCGATCGGGGCTGCCGTCCGGATTGACATAAGCCTTGCTGTCGACGGCGGCGGGCGCAACTTCACGGGCATCGATGAAGACGTCATGGCCATCTTTGGCCCGATGCAGCACGGCCATGAAGCCGCCGCCGAGCCCGGAGCTTTCCGGCTCCACCACCGACAGCGTGGCGGCTACCGCAACCGCCGCGTCGAACGCATTGCCGCCCTTGGCCAGCACTTCGAGGCCGGCATCGGTGGCAAGGAAATTCGCGCTGGCGATGGCAGCATGCCCGGGGCGCTGGTGCGCACTGACAAGCTGTGCCGCAGCGGGCCGGGTCGTTCCGGGCGCGACGTCGCGGGCCAGCGCCGGGCCGCCCGCCAGCAGCAGGCTCAGCGCCAGCATGCTCAATGACGGCATACGCCAATGTACGGAGAGGGTCATGCGGTGGGCTCCTTGGACATCAGG
This sequence comes from Lysobacteraceae bacterium, assembly GCA_028871555.1. Classification (GTDB taxonomy): domain Bacteria; phylum Pseudomonadota; class Gammaproteobacteria; order Xanthomonadales; family Rhodanobacteraceae; genus Rhodanobacter. The sequence goes on along the minus strand of JAGWNA010000050.1, from coordinate 8,753 downwards.
TGACGATATTTGAGATCGAGCTGTTCGGATGACTCGACGTGCTCGGGGTCGACGATGATGCACTCGACCGGACAGACCACCACACATTGCGGCTCGTCATGGTGACCTACGCACTCGGTGCACAGCGACGGATCGATCACGTAATAGTCCTGGCCCAGCGAGATCGCCTGATTCGGACATGCCGGCTCGCAGACGTCGCAGTTGACGCAGGTATCAAGGATTTTCAGTGACATGATGATCGATCATACAGGCTCGATCCGCTTGGCCGGAGGCCTGCGGATGGTGTCGCGAAACAGGGCATCGTCGATTGGAATCGCCGCCTGGATGACCCTGCCCGGCTCTCTGCCAGACAGGCAGAGAGCCGGAAAGTCCGCAGCCGCGCCGAGCGCGGCGCCTTACATGGCGACGAAACGGATCGTGGCGCCGGTCGGCTTCAGGGCATCGTCGACGCGCTGCTCATCGGCCTTGTCGCCGATGAACAGGACGATCACGTCCTTGAACGAGCCGGGCTTGGCGTCCTTGAACGCGGCCACGACCAGATCGGCTGTCTTGGCCGAATCCGGGCCGCCGAATGCCAGCAGGTTGCCCGGCAGCACGCCTCGGGCCACGGTGTCCTGCACACTCTGCAGCTGCCGGTCGTTCTGCGCCTTCATGTCGTCGGTCAGACCCGCCGTGACCATGTAGGCATAGGGCTGGTTGGCGGTCATGCCCTGCATGTTCTTCTGCACGATCTGGCCGAGGTAGGCGCCCCATGCCTTGGAATCGGCGGGATCGGTCGGTTTGGGCGCCTGCTGGGCCTGTTGCTGGGCGGCCGGGTGATCGCCCTGTTTCTTGCCGCAGGCGGACAGGGTCAGGCCGGCGATCAGGGCGAGGGCAATGATGAGAGCAAATTTACGCATGGTAATCACCTTCCGTTTCGGGTTGTTTGTTGGAGCTGGTCCGGCTCTTCTGCCAGCGCTGCCGCATCGCCTGCTGCACCGCCGGATGCACGAAGTCCGAGATATTGCCCCCGAGCCGGCCGATCTCGCGTACCAACGACGAGGAAATGAAACTGTATTGCTCCGCCGGCGTCAGAAACAGCGTTTCCGCCTGCGGGATCAGATGGCGGTTCATGCTGGCCAGCTGGAATTCGTATTCGAAATCGGACACCGCGCGCAGACCGCGAATGATCACCCCGGCACCGATTTCCTCGACAAACTCGGCCAGCAGGCAATCGAACCCACGCACCTCCACGTTCTGCAGGTCGGCCAGCGCCAGCCGCGCCAGCGCAATCCGCTCGCCGATGCTGAAGCCCGGCCCCTTGCTCGAACTGTCGGCCACGGCCACCGTCACCCGGTCGAACAGCGGCGCGGCACGCGCCACCAGGTCCGCATGGCCGTTGGTGATCGGGTCAAAGGTGCCTGGATAGACGGCCAGGCGCGGATTGCACGCGGGTTTGTTCACGAGACACTGGTGGCGGTGAAGAGTGGCCCCTAGCTTAACGGAAGCTGAGGATCGTGTGACACGGGCACCGCATCACTGGCGCCGATAGAGCGCAAAACGCACCTCGCCGGCCCGGCCTTCGCGCTGCAGCATCCAGTTCCGCGGCAGCTCAGGCACACCCTGACGCGGCGATTCCACGTAGATCATGGCCTGTGCAGCCAACCAGCCCCGCTCCAGCTGTCGTGCCAGCGGCGCCCACAGTTCCAGCGCGAACGGCGGGTCGAGAAATACCAGGTCATGCGGCTGCGGCGGCCCAGCCAGGAACTCCTCCGCGGCAAGCACCGCGACCTTTCCGGCCGTGGCCTTCAACCGCACGAGATTGCCGCGCAACACCTGCGCCGCACGCACATCGCGCTCGACGAATTGGACGCTGGCGGCGCCCCTGGACAACGCCTCGATGCCCAGCGCACCGGTACCGGCGCACAGATCGAGGCAGCGCGCACCGGCGATCACCGGTGCCAGCCAGTTGAACAGCGTCTCGCGTACCCGTTCGGCAGTGGGCCGCAAACCCGGCAGGTCGGGCACCTCCAGCCGGGAATTGCGCAGGCTGCCGCCGATGATCCGGATGCGCCCGGGCGCAGCCGCACGTCCGGCGCTCACCCGCACCACCGCAGCGCAGCATCCTCAGCGGGCAGTACAGGTTGGAGTGTTAGCATGCCGCCCATTGTCTTTGAATCACCTGCGCAATGCTCAAGTTCTGGAAGAAAAAAATCGCCGCGAAGCCGACGGCCGCGGGCACCATCGCCGACCCTGACGCGGTTGTACCGATCGCCCCGGAAGCCGACGATCCCGCTTTGAACGAAGCGATGGCAGAAATCGTGGCACCGGCCGACACGCAACACGAGCACGAGCGTTTCGCCGCGCCCGCTCTCGATCAAGCCGTGCTGCCCCCGGCAGTCGCCATGCCGGAACCGCCGGCTCCTGAACAGTCGACCAGACGCAGCTGGCGCGAACGGCTCTCCGGCAATGCGTTCGCGCGCGGCATTGGCTCGCTGTTCGTGCGCCACCCCGCGCTCGACGACAACCTGCTCGATGAGCTGGAAACCACCCTGATCACCGCCGACGTCGGCATCGAAGCCAGCACGATGCTGGTCGAAAGCCTGCGCCGACGCATGCATAAACGCGAATTCGCCGACGCCGGCGCCCTGCTGGCCGCCTTGCGCGGCGAGCTGACCGCCCTGCTCAGGCCGGTCGAGAAGCCGCTGGACATCGCCGGCCGCCAGCCATTCGTGGTACTCGTGGTGGGCATCAACGGCGCCGGCAAGACCACCACCATCGGCAAGCTGGCGCGGCGCTGGCGCGACCAGCGGCACGCGGTGATGCTGGCCGCCGGCGACACCTTCCGCGCCGCGGCGGTGGAGCAACTGAAGACCTGGGGCGAGCGCAACCAGGTGCCGGTGATCTCGCAGGGGCAGGACGCCGACTCCGCCAGCGTGATCTTCGACGCCTTGCAGGCCGCGCGCTCGCGCGGCATCGAAGTGCTGATCGCCGACACCGCCGGCCGATTGCACACCCAGGGCGGGCTGATGGACGAGTTGGGCAAGATCGCCCGCGTGCTGAAGAAACTCGATGCCGATGCCCCGCACGAGGTATTGATGGTGATCGACGGCACCACCGGCCAGAACGCGATCAGCCAGGTGCGCCAGTTCCGCCAGATCGTCGGCGTCACCGGACTGGTCGTCACCAAGCTCGACGGCACCGCCAAGGGCGGCGTGGTGTTCGCGCTGGCGCGCGAGTTCGGCCTGCCGATCCGCTACGTCGGATTGGGCGAAACCGCGACCGATCTGCGCGAGTTCGACGCCGAGGCATTCGTCGATGGATTGCTGCCCGCCCATCTGGGTCGTGACGAGCGCAGCCATGACTGAACCCTGCGACAGCGAGGCCGAGTGATGCCGATGCCGCGACGGCTCCGCCTGATCCTGCTGCTGCTTGGCGGTCTGGCGTCCGCGGCCCTGCTCGCCGCCGTGGTTGCGGTGTATCTGCTGCTGCAACCGGACCGATTCACCGCAATGCTGCAGGCCAAGGCGCGAGACGCCGGGCTGGAACTGAATCTGGCCAGCCCGGCCAGCCCGACGCTGTTTCCGCGCCCGGCGCTGGACCTGCAAGGCATCACGCTCAACGCACAAGGTGCCGGCGTACCGATCCTGCTCGCCGCGAACGGTCGCCTGGTGCTGCCCTGGCACACGCTGCTGGGCGGACCCACGGTGATCTCGCAACTGCAGATCGATGCGCCGAGGGTCGATCTGGACGCCCTGCAGGCCTGGTTGAGCGCCCTGCCCCCGCGTCCCGCGAGCGCACCGCCCAATATCCCGCGCATCGACACTGGCGTGCGCATCAGCCGCGGCAGCGTGGTACGCGGCGATCAGCTGCTGCTCGACCATGTCGAACTCGATGCCGGCAGCCTGATTTCGGGCCAGCCGTTCCCGCTCACGCTGTCCGCCACCGATGCCGCCGGCATGCCGCTGCAGATGAAGCTGTCCGCCACGCCGCGCCTGCAGACCGATACCCTGCAACTGGACAACATCGCGCTCCACCTGTCGCAAGGCGACGCGCTGCGACTTGCGCTCAACGGCAGCGCGCACTGGCATGGCGCGGCCGACGCGTCAGCCACGCTCGCAGGCAAACTCGATCAGGCAAATGCCGGGCAATACGACATCTCGCTGGCGCTGACCCCGGCCGACCAGACCCATCCGCTGCTGCTGGCGCTGAAACTGGACGGCCCCGACAACCACGCCGATCTGCGCCTGCCACCGCTGGCGCTGGCCCAGTGGTGGAGCCAGCTCGGCGACGAGGAGGGCCCGCAGCTGACCGTGCCGCCCGGCAACGGCCATCTGGACATGGCAAAAGTCGAGGCCGCCGGCGTGACCATCGAAGGCCTCAGCCTGCAGGCCGGCACGGATGCGCCGGCTGCGGCCGCCAGCACCGCTGCGCCGGCCAAAACCGCCGTCGCCAGCAAACCATGACGACACAAACCATGCCGCAAGCCGTGGCCGCGCGTCTGCTGCGCTGGTTCGACCGGCACGGCCGCAAGGATCTGCCCTGGCAGCGCGCCACGGAGAACGGCCAGCGCGATGCCTATCGTGTGTGGTTGTCCGAGGTGATGCTGCAGCAGACCCAGGTCGGCACCGTCGTCGGCTATTTCGAGCGCTTCGTCGATGCGCTGCCCACCTTGCGCGACCTCGCTGCAGCCGACGAGGACACCGTGCTGGCGCTGTGGTCCGGACTGGGCTATTACCGCCGCGCGCGGTTCCTGCATCGCGCCGCAAAGCTTTGCGTGGAACGACATGGCGGCGAACTGCCGCGCGAATTCGCCGCACTCGGCGCACTGCCCGGCATAGGCCGTTCCACGGCCGGCGCGATTCTGGCGCAGGCGCACGGCCTGCGCTTCGCAATCCTCGACGGCAACGTCAAACGCGTACTGGCCCGCTACCACGGCATCCACGGCCATCCCGGGCAGCGCACCGTGGAGAACGAGCTGTGGCGGCGCGCCGAGGCCCACACGCCAGCCACGCGAATCGCCGATTACACCCAGGCGATCATGGATCTGGGCGCCACCGTCTGCATCCGTTCAAACCCCCGCTGCGAAACATGCCCGCTGGCCGAGGACTGCATCGCCCATCGCGACGGCCTCACCGCACAGCTGCCCGGCCGCAAACCGGCCCGGACGCTCCCCACCCGCACCACCATGATGCTGATCCTGCGCGATGACCGGGGCCGCATACTGCTGGAGCGGCGCGGCCAGCAAGGCGTGTGGCCGGGACTGTGGAGCCTGCCCGAAGCGCTCGACCCCGATGCCGCCTGGCGCATCGCGCGACAGCACGCGCAGATCGACGATGCCCGGACCATCGCGCCGTTCGCCCACGTGTTCAGCCATTTCCGCCTGCACATCGAACCCCTGCTGTTCGACGGCGCGACAGCGCATGGCGGCATCGCCGATAATCCGCACCTGCGCTGGTGCCCCGCCGGCGAACTGGCCGCACTCGGCCTGCCTGCGCCCGTCCGCAGCCTGCTGTGGAGCATCGCGCGGTGCGCGTGCTCCAGCCGAACCGGCAATACAACAGAGGAAAATCCATGAGCCGCACCATCCATTGCGCAAAACTCGGCATCGACGCCGAAGGTCTGGATTTCGCCCCCTGGCCCGGCCCGCTCGGCCAGCGCATCTACGCCGAGATCTCCAAGCCAGCCTGGCAGCAGTGGCTGGGCCACCAGACCACGCTCATCAACGAGTACCGCCTCAACCCGCTCGACCCAAAATCCCGCGCATACCTCGCCGGGGAAATGGAGAAATTCCTGTTCGGCGGCGACTATGCGAAAGCCTCCGGCTACACGGCACCCGACAGCGAGCCTTGACGAAAAGCCGCGCATTCGGTCTAATGCGCGGCTCCACGCAACACCGGCAGCCCACGCGGCCGTCAGTGGCAATCCAGTTTCCGGCCGGGTAGCTCAGTTGGTAGAGCAGGGGATTGAAAATCCCCGTGTCGGCGGTTCGATTCCGTCCCCGGCCACCACAGATTCAAAGACTTAGCCCACCCTCACCCGGCGGGCTTTTTCTTGTGTCCGGCATGTGTCCGGCCACATCTGACAGGTTTGATCGAGCGCAAAACTGCAACCAATCAAACTACAGCGACGCTATTGACAGGTATGTCAACAGTGATAGCATTTCACGCGTTGCTCGTCCCACTATCTATCAGGGGCGGGCAGCGTCTGCCCCCACTTGTTGGGGGCTTATCATTTCTTGGGTCTGAGACCCAAGGGGGATGAGCATGGATCGCTTTGTCATCATGGTCGATGCCGGGTACCTACTTAGGCAATCCATCGAAGTCGTCAGCAACCGAACTAGCTCGAAGCGTGCCGAACTAGAGATCGGAGATCCCGCCGGCCTGATCCGACTACTCGTAGAAAAGACTCGCAACGTTCTCGATCTAGGCGATCGAGAGCTCCTCCGGGTCTATTGGTATGATGGAGTAATGTTGTCAGGCCGCACGCAGCAGCAGAAGTCGATCGTCGATCTTCCCGACGTGAATTTCCGCGCAGGCACTGTGAATTCAGTCGGCCAACAAAAGGGCGTTGACTCCTTAATCGTTACTGACCTGATTGAACTAGCCTCTCATCACGCCGTTTGCGATGCAGCCGTGATTACGGGCGATAGTGATCTGGCAATCGGCATAGATCTGGCACAACGGAAAGGCGTCAGAATCGCGGTCATCGGCGTTGAAGACCTCTCCGCCGGGGTCTCTCACAACCAGAGCTACGAAATCACAAGCCGCGCCGATCGCGTGGGGCGAATCGGCGGTGCAGAACTTCGACCTTTCATCAGACATGCGCACAGCATGTCATCTGCCCCGACTCATCCAGCGCCCGCGCCGAGCGAAGCACCCTCCCAGAATGCTCCGCTGACAGCCCAAGAGAAAGAGAAAATCAAAGCATTGGTCGCTGAATTCGCGAGAAGCCAAGCTTCACTTACTGGTGCCGTAGACCCCAACACAAAACGAATCGACGCAGCTGTCGATAGGGCCTTGATTCACGATGTTTATCAGCAGCTCGCGCATGGCAAGCTGACTAACCATGAACGGAATTTCGCGCGCACTGCTTTCCGAGACTTAGTCGAAAGCTAGTCCCACTCCCCGCCATCCCTCCGCGGCTTCGGCACGGTGACGCGCGACGCGTCCGCTGGGGACATGCCCAGCTTCGCCAGCATCATTTCGAGCCGCGCCAGCTTCGCCGGGTGAAACTCGGCGGGCGCCTCGCGGAACTGGACAAACAGGGACGCAGCGACCTCGAGGCGGTAGCCCAGCACCTCGTCCAGAATCGTGCGGGTGGTGGCGCGGAAGCCATGGGCGGTCATGACTTCGTTGCTGTAACCCATGCGGCGCAAGGCGGCGTTGATCGCGTTGTTCGACATGGGGCGCCGCGGTGAACGGCCGCCGGAGAACACATACTGCCCTCGCCCAGTCAGCTGGTGCAGCTTGCGTAGGATGGCTACCGCCTGCTCGCACAACGGCACCAGATGGGGCTGGCGCATCTTCATCTTGTCGGCTGGGATGTTCCACTCACCCGCGTCCAAGTCGAACTCTGACCACTCCGCATGCCGCAGCTCGCCGGGGCGCGCGAATAGCAGCGCGGACAGCTTCAAGGCGGCGCGCGTGGTGATGTCACCCGTGTAGCCTTCGATGGCGCGCAGCAAGCCGCCCAGGATGGCAGGATCGGTGATCGCGGTATGGTGGCGCTCTGCCGGCGAGGCAATGCCGCCTTTCAGGTCAGCCACGGGGTTGCGATCGGCACGTCCGGTGGCGATGGCATAGCGCATCACCTGCCCGCAGGTCTGCAACACCCGGTGGGCGGACTCGATAGCGCCACGCTCCTCCATTCGACGCTCTACCCGCAGGAACTCAGGTGCGGAAAGCTCGGCCACGGGCCGGCCACCGATGTACGGATAAACGTCGTTCGCCATCCACGCTTCGACCTTTACCCGGTAGTGCTGCACCCATGCTTGCTTCACCAGCCACTCGCGGGCGACCACTTCGAAGCTATTGGCCGCACGTTCCTCGCCTGCCGCTTTCTGGGCCTTGCGTTGCTCGCGGGGGTTGATCCCTGCCGCCAGCAGCTTGCGGGCCTCATCCCGCCGCACGGGTATCGGCCAAGCCGGTATCGGGGTAAGTGCCCAGCGACAATAGCTTCTCCTTACCCCCAAAACGGTACTTGAGGCGCCACCACTTGGAACCGTTCGGGTTGTGCAGCAGGAACAGGCCGCCGCCGTCCGCCAGCTTGCGGGGCTTCTCGGGGGTAGGCGCCTTGCGGATCGCGGTATCGGTCAGCATTGGGGGTAACCCTCTATGGGGGTGGGCCTGTTACCCCTGAAGTTACCCCCCGCCCATCCCCGGATTGCAACTGATGCCGTTGGACGGCATCGGACAAGAAAAAAAGCCGGAACCTTTGCTAATGCTAGGGTTTCCGGCCTTCGTTGGACTGCGTTGGAGCGGTATATGGTGGAGGTGGCGGGAGTCGAACCCGCGTCCGAGAGCGTTCAATGCCCGGATCTACATGCTTAGCTCACCGTTCGATCTCGTTCCGCGACAAGCACGATGGGCAAGGCGCACCGCGGAACCAGCCTGATTGGTTTGACCTGATACCGCCAGGCGGCAGTCTTCGGCGATCTCGTGATAATGACCCTACACCGACAAGCACGAGCACAAGTGGGTTCGGGGCTTACGCCTTAAGCGGCGAGAGCGTAGTTGTCGTCGTTGGCAACTAGAAGTTTGCTGCTGGATTAA
>JAGWNA010000122.1 GCA_028871555.1 Lysobacteraceae bacterium | reverse complement strand
TGACCGCGCCGAACGCGGTCTGCTCCAGCGTGCAGGCACCTCGCACAGGCGGTCCTGCGGGTAGATGCGGCCGCAGATCTCCGGCAACGGATTGGTTCCGTGCATCAGCGTGGCCGCTTCCATGATGCGGCCTTCCTGCACCAGCTTGAGCCAGTTCGGGATGTAGTTGTGCACCGGGCAGGCGTGCTCGCAATACGGGTTGCCGCAGTCGATGCAGCGCTCGGCCTGGGTCGCCGCCTGCGGCACGGCGAAGTCGCCGGAGATCTCGCCGTAACCGAGCACGCGCACCGCCACCGGCACCGTGCGCGGCGGCTGCCTGGGCACATTGAGGAACTGGAAAAGTTTGTCGGTCATGGGGTCGTCGCAGCCGCTTCGATGATGGTTGAACGCGGGCACCCGCCCCTCATCCCAACCTTCTCCCCGGCGGGGAGAGGAGATGAAGGCAAGAAGCATTTTGTTGGATGGAAGCTCGGGGCGGGGTGGCCCCTCACCTCAATCCTCTCCCCGACGGGGAGAGGAGGCGAAGGCAAGAAGCATTTGGCTTTGTTGGAGCGGGTCATGCGGCGCTCCTCAGTTCTTCGGCCAGGGCCGCCAGGCTCGCGGCCTTCGGCTTGACCAGCCAGAACTTGTACTGCAGGCCGCGGAAGTCGCGCAGGATCTGCCGGCCCCACTCGCTGCCGGTGTATTCGACGTGGCGCGTCACCAGGTTGCGCAGGTGCTGCATGTAGTTCTCCATGCCCTCCGGCGAGATGCGCAGGATGTCGACCAGCTCGTGGTTGTAGCAGTCGACGAAATCGCGCTCCAGGTCGAGCACGTAGGCGAAGCCGCCGGTCATGCCGGCGCCGAAATTCAGGCCGACCTTGCCCAGCACCGCCACCACGCCGCCGGTCATGTACTCGCAGCAGTGGTCGCCGGCGCCCTCGACCACCGCCAGCGCGCCGGAGTTGCGCACGGCAAAGCGCTCGCCGGCGCGGCCGGCGGCGAACAGCTCGCCGTCGGTGGCGCCGTACAGGCAGGTGTTGCCGATGATCGAGGCGTCCTGGCTGGCGAACGGGGAGTCCGCCGGCGGACGCACGACGATGCGACCGCCGGCCATGCCCTTGCCGACGCCGTCGTTGGCCTCGCCGGTGAGGTCGATGTGCACGCCGCCGGCATTCCAGGCGCCCAGGCTCTGCCCGGCCGCGCCGGTGAGTTTCAGGATGATCGGGCTGGCGTCCATGCCGTGATCGCCGTGCACGCGGGCGACGTCGCCGGAAAGCCGTGCGCCGATCGCGCGGTCGGTGTTGGCGACGGCATAGGCGAACGTGCCGCCAAGCCCGCGTACCACCGTCTCGTCCGCGTCGGCACTGATGCACGCGGCCAGCGCCGCCGGATCGCGCATCGGGTTGCGTGCCAGCGTGCAGGAAAAATCGACGTCCGCGCCAAGGCTCTGAGCGTGGATCAGCGGCGTGAGGTCGAGCCGGTGCTGCACCGGCGTGCTGCCTTCCAGTTGCTGCAACAAGTCGCTGCGACCGACGATTTCGCCCAGGCTGCGCACGCCCAGACGCGCCAGATGGCCGCGCACGTCCTCGGCCACGAAGCGGAAGTAGTTCATCACCATCTCCGGCAGGCCGGTGAAGTGCTCCTTGCGCAGCACCGGATGCTGGGTGGCCACGCCGGTGGCGCAGTTGTTGAGATGGCAGATGCGCAGGTACTTGCAGCCCAGCGCCACCATCGGGCCGGTGCCGAAACCGAAGCTCTCGGCACCGAGCATGGCCGCCTTGATCACGTCCAGCCCGGTCTTCAGCCCGCCGTCGGTCTGCAGCCGCACGCGGCCGCGCAGATCGTTGCGGCGCAAGGTCTGCTGGGTTTCGGCCAGGCCGAGCTCCCACGGCGTGCCGGCATACTTGATCGAGCTCAGCGGGCTGGCGCCGGTACCGCCGTCGTGGCCGCTGATGGTGATCAGATCCGCACCGGCCTTGACCACGCCGGCGGCCACCGTGCCGACGCCGGCATGCGAGACCAGCTTCACCGAGATCAGCGCGGCCGGGTTGACCTCCTTCAGGTCGTGGATCAGCTGGGCCAGATCCTCGATCGAGTAGATGTCGTGATGCGGCGGCGGCGAGATCAGGCCGATGCCCGGCTTGGCATAGCGCAGCCGCGCGATGGTGGCGTCCACCTTGTGCCCGGGCAGCTGGCCGCCCTCGCCCGGCTTGGCGCCCTGGGCGACCTTGATCTGCAGCACTTCGGCGTTGACCAGGTAGGTCGGGGTGACGCCGAAACGGCCCGAGGCGACCTGCTTGATCTTCGACATCTTCTCGGTGCCGTAGCGCGCCGGATCCTCGCCGCCCTCGCCGGAGTTGCTGCGCGCACCGAGCCGGTTCATCGCGATGGCCAGCGCCTCGTGCGCCTCCGGCGACAGCGCGCCCAGCGACATGCCGGCGGAGTCGAAGCGCTTGAGGACGGCCTCGACCGGCTCGACCTGATCGAGTGCGATCGCCGCGCCGGCCGGTTCCGGCTGCAGCAGGTCGCGCAGCGCGGACGGCGAGCGATGGTCGACGTGGTCGGCGTAAGTGCGGTAGTCCTTCGCGTTGCCGCTGCGCACGGCCAGCTGCAGGCTGGCGATCACGTCCGGGTTGTACATGTGGTACTCGCCACCGTGGATGTACTTGTACAGCCCGCCGGCACGCAGCGGCAGCGCCTCGTTCCAGGCTTCGGCCGCCAGCAGCCGCTGGTCGTGTTCGAGATCGGCGAAGCCGGCGCCGCCGATGCGCGAGGGCGTGCCCGGAAAGCACAGCTCCACTACTTCTTTCGACAGCCCCACGATCTCGAACAGCTGCGCGCCGCGGTAGCCGGCGACGGTGGAAATGCCCATCTTGGAGAGGATCTTCAGCAGACCCTTGCGAATGCCGCGGCGGTAGCTGCGCCCCACCTCGAAGCGGTCGCTGGCGATGTGGCCTTCGCGGCCCAGCTCGAACAGGCTCTGGTAGGCCAGCCACGGATAGATCGCCGTGGCGCCGAAGCCGAGCAGGCAGGCGAACTGGTGCGGATCGCGCGGGGTGGCGGTCTCCACGATGATGTTGCACTGGCAGCGCAGGCCCTGATCGATCAGGTGGGCATGCACGGCGCCGACGGCCAGCAGCGCATGCATCGGCAGCAGTTCGCGCCGCGGAAAACGGTCGCTGAGGTACACCAGGGTCTGGCCTTCGCGCACGGCCTGCGCCGTCTCGCGGCACAACCGGTGCAGTGCGGCCTGCAGCCCTTCCTCGTGCGCATACATCAGGTCGAAGCGCGTGGTGCCGGCGAACTGCGGCAGCGCCAGCAGCTGGCGCAACTTGCGCTGCGACAGTACCGGCGAGTTGATCAGGGTCTGCCTTGCGTTTTCGGCTTTCAGCTCCAGCACGTTGCCTTCGGGGCCGAGCTGGGTCACCAGCGACATCACCAGCTTCTCGCGCAACGGATCGATCGGCGGATTGGTCACCTGCGCGAACGCCTGGCGAAAGCGGTCGAACAGCGGGCGCACCTGGCGCGACATCGCCGCGATCGGGGTGTCGTCGCCCATCGAACCGGTGGCTTCCATCTCCAGGTCGACCAGCGCCTTGAGCACCGACTCGCGCTCCTCGCGGGTCAGGCCGTACAGCTTCTGGTAGCGGTGCAGCTCGTCGGCCGCCAGCGGTTCGGCCGCCAGCGAGGGGTCGATCAGATCCGATTCCAGGTAACTCACACCGGCACGCAGCCAGTCGCGGTACGGCGCGCGCTTGCGGTTGATGTCGTCGATGTCGGCATCGCGCAGCAGGCGATGCGCCTTCAGATCCACCGCGATCATCTCGCCCGGCGCCAGCCGGCCCTTGGCGAGCACGCGGGCGGCAGGCACGTCCCACAGGCCGGCTTCGGACGCCACGATCAGATGGTTGTCGTCCGACAGCGCCCAGCGCGCCGGGCGCAGGCCGTTGCGATCGAGCGTGCACGCGGCGTAACGGCCGTCGCACATCACCAGGCCGGCCGGGCCGTCCCACGGCTCGGAATGCAGCGCGTAATACTCGTAGAACGCCGCCAGATCCTCGTCGATGCCCTCGCGCGCGGCGAACGCCGGCGGCACCAGCACGCGCATCGCGGCGAGCAGGTCCAGGCCCCCGGCCAGCAGCATCTCCAGCGCGTTGTCCAGGCTTTCCGAATCCGAGCCGGTCTGCGACACCAGCGGACCCAGGTCGGACAGGTCCAGCAGCGGCGAGCGCAGGATCGACTGGCGCGACTGCATCCAGCGCCGGTTGGCGCGGATGGTGTTGATCTCGCCGTTGTGCGCCAGCAGCCGGAACGG
>JAGWNA010000121.1 GCA_028871555.1 Lysobacteraceae bacterium | reverse complement strand
CCAGCATCTGCTTCTGCAGGCGCTCGGCCATGCGCATCTGCTCGGCCTCCATCGCGGCGACTTCCTCCTCGCTGCGGATGCGGATGCGCGCCAGCATCTGCACCACCTCGCCCTTGATGCGGTCGAGCATCTCGGAGAACAGCTTGAACGATTCGCGCTTGAACGCCTGCTTCGGGTCCTGTTGCGCATAGCCAACCAGATAGATGCCCTGGCGCAGGTAGTCCATGTTGGACAGGTGATCCTTCCACGCGTTGTCGACCACCGTCAGCATCACGTGCTTCTCGAGCTGGCGCATGGTGTCGGCACCGATCTGCGCTTCCTTGGCCTCGAACAGTGCGTTCGCCGCCTCGCGCACGTGCGTCAGGATCGTCTCGGCGTCGACCTCATGCTGCTGCTCCACCCACTGCCGCAGGTCGAGCGTGAGGTCGAGCTCGCTCTGCAGCTCGCGCTCGAGGCCGGCCAGGTCCCACTGCTCGTCGATGCTCTCGGCCGGGACGTGCGCACGCACCATCGACTGCACCACGTCCTCGCGGATGTCAGCGACGGTGCCGGAGACGTCATCGCCTTCGAGCAGCTCGTCGCGCTGGCGATAGATCACCTTGCGCTGGTCGTTGGCGACGTCGTCGAATTCCAGCAGGTGCTTGCGGATGTCGAAGTTGTGCTGCTCGACCTTGCGCTGGGCCTTCTCGATCTGCCGGCTGATCATGCGATCCTCCAGCGCGTCGTCGTCCTTCATGCCGAACCGCTTCATCCAGCGCACCAGGCCCTCGCCGCCGAAGATGCGCAGCAGGTTGTCCTCCAGCGACAGGTAGAAACGCGAGGAACCCGGATCGCCCTGGCGACCGGAACGGCCGCGCAGCTGGTTGTCGATGCGCCGCGACTCGTGCCGCTCGGTGCCGATGATGTGCAGGCCGCCGGCGGCAAGCACCTGCTCGTGCCGTTTTTTCCACTCGGCCTTGACGCGCTGGCGATCCAGCTCGCCGGCATCGGCCGGCAGCGCCGCGAGGGCCGCATCCAGGCTGCCGCCAAGCACGATGTCGGTACCGCGGCCGGCCATGTTGGTGGCGATGGTGACCTGCCCGGGCGCACCGGCCTGCGCCACGATGTGCGCCTCCCGTTCGTGCTGCTTGGCGTTGAGCACTTCGTGCGGCACCTTCGCCTTGGTCAGCAGGCCCGACAGCAGCTCGGACACCTCGATCGAGGTGGTGCCGACCAGCACCGGCTGGCCGCGCTTGTGGCAGTCCTTGATGTCCTCGATCACCGACCGGTATTTCGGATCCTGCGACAGGAAGATCATGTCCGAGTTGTCCTTGCGGATCATCGGCATGTGGGTGGGAATCACCACCACTTCCAGGCCGTAGATGCTCTGGAACTCGAACGCCTCGGTGTCGGCCGTGCCGGTCATGCCGGACAGCTTCTTGTACATGCGGAACAGGTTCTGGAACGTCACCGTGGCCAGCGTCTGGTTCTCGCGCTGGATCGGCACCCCCTCCTTCGCCTCCACGGCCTGGTGCAGGCCGTCGGACCAGCGCCGGCCCACCAGCGTGCGGCCGGTGAATTCGTCGACGATGATCACCTCGCCGTCGCGCACGATGTAATCCACGTCGCGCTGGTAGATGCCGTTGGCGCGCAGCGCGGCGTTCAGGTGATGGACCACCGCCAGGTTCTTCGAGTCGTACAGGCCACTGTCCTGTTCCAGCACGCCGGCGGCGCGCAGCAGCTCCTCGGCGTGCTGCATGCCCTCCTCGGACAGGTGCACCTGCTTCTGCTTCTCGTCGACCCAGTAGTCGCCGGAACCTTCCTCCTCCGGCTGACGGATCATCTGCGGCACGATCTTGTTCAGCGCGACATAAAGCTGCGGCGACTCTTCGGTCGGGCCGGAAATGATCAGCGGCGTGCGCGCCTCGTCGATCAGGATCGAGTCCACCTCATCGACAATCGCGTAGTGCAGGCCGCGCTGGTAGCGCTGCTCCTTGCTCAAGGCCATGTTGTCGCGCAGGAAATCGAAACCGAATTCGTTGTTGGTGCCGTAGGTGATGTCGGCGGCATAGGCGGCGTGCTTGTCGGCGTGATCCATGCCCGGATACACGACGTCGACGCTGAGCCCCAGGAAGTTGTACAGCTTGCCCATCTGGGCCGAGTCGCGACGCGCCAGGTAGTCGTTGACGGTGACCACATGCACGCCCTTGCCGGCCAGCGCATTGAGGTACACGGGCAGCGTGGCGACCAGGGTCTTGCCTTCGCCGGTACGCATCTCGGCGATCTTTCCCGAATGCAGCACCATGCCGCCGATCAGCTGCACGTCGTAGGGGCGCATGCCGAGCGTCCGCTTGGCCGCCTCCCGCGCCACCGCAAAGGCTTCCGGCAACAACTTCTCGAGCGATTCGCCCGCGGCGATTCTCTGCTTGAATTCGACGGTCTTGCCACGCAGACCATCGTCGCTGAGCTTCTCGAACTCGGGCTCCAGCGCGTTGATCCGGTTGACGGTTTTGGAAAGCTGGCGCAGCACGCGCTCGTTGCGGCTACCAAACAGGCTGGTCAGGGCACGGTTGAACATCGATCTTCCGGGTTGGGGAACAGATTGCCCGCAACGGGCACGGGCCAATCGGGCATGTTACTACATGCTCAATTGGAGCAATGCCCATTGGAGCGGGACACCTCGCAGCGTTGCCCATTGGGCGCTGCCCACCGGAGCGGGGTCCACCCCGGCATGCCTCAGCGGATCGCGGTCATGCCGCATGCGTTGATCCCGGACACACCGGCGCGACACGCCGATCCAGCGACTCCCAATGGCGTCGATCGCGGGCGGATTCAAGCCCCGCCTGGCCGCTCGTCAGCGGTGATTGCGCACAAAGGCCAGCGGGTTGACCACATGGCCGTCGTACCAGACCTCGAAATGGACGTGCGGACCCGTCGAACGGCCCGTCGAGCCGGCCTTGGCAATCACTTCGCCGACCTGGACGTGCTGGCCAGGGTGCACTTCGAGTTCGCTGTTGTGCGCGTAGCGCGTCATGTAGCCGTTGCCATGGTCGATCTCGACCACATTGCCGTAGCCCCGGCGCACGCCGGCAAACGTCACCATCCCCTCGGCCACCGCGTGCACCGGCGTCCCATAGGGGGTTGCGATGTCGATTCCGGTATGCATCGCGGCAAGACCGTCAAACGGGTCCGGACGCACCCCGAAGTAGGACGAGATATAGCCTTGCACGGGCATCCCGGTCGGCCTCAGGTTCGATTCGATCTTCGCATCGAGCAACAGGCTCTGCAGCGCCGACAGCTGCGCCTGCTGGACATCGAACTGGCTGGCCAGCTGCGCGATGCTGTGGTCGAGCACCTGCGGCAATGCGTACGCCTGCTCGCTGGAGTCCTCGACACCGCCCACGCCCGGCGGCTGATCGAAATTGAACTCGCCGTCGTCGAGCTTGGCCGCCTGGGCCAGGCGTTCGCCCAACGCGTTCAAGCGGGTCGACTGCGCCTGCAACTGACCGAGTTTGACGGCAAGGGCATCGACCCCGCGCTGGGCATCCTTGCGCACATCGGCCAGTTGGGCGTTCTGCAGCCGGGTCTGTTGCTGCAGGTCGTGAATCTGCGCCAGGGCACGGCCCCGGGGACTGGCCACGGTCAATGCCAGCACCATACCCGCACCCACACATCCGAGCAGTGCGATTGCCAGCAGGGAAACCAGCTTCAGGCGAATGCGCCGATCGTCCAGATCAAGAATCCGGGGCAATTTCCTGGCGCGTGAGACGAGTATGATTTGCATGCCTGTCCAAGGTCGAATACCGGCACCATGCAGAACACGACTCCCGCCACTTCCCGCCGACGCAGCCATGGGCCGAGACCCATTGCCGAATGCGGCTCTTTTGCCACGCTGGCCAAAAAGGCCGACGTGCTGGAAGCGCTGGATCGCGCCCTGCGCCAGACGTTGCCGTCTCCATTGCGCGAGCAGGTGAAATTCGCCAACCTGCGCAACGACCGCCTCGTCTTTCTGGCGTCTTCACCGGCTTGGGCATCACGTCTGCGCTTGATGCAAACGCAGATCCTTGCCGCCGCACACGCCATCGGCACATGCGCCAGTTCAGTCACCGTGAAAGTGGTCCCCCGACCGCCGGCCGCAAAAGAGCCTGTGCGATCAAAACCGCTTTCGCCTGCCGCAGCCACCCATCTCAGAGCCGCCGCCGCATCCCTTACAGACCCCGAAATGCGGGGGCTGTTCCTTGAGTTGGCGTCCCTCGCCGAAACCGCTGATTCCTGAGGGATGCCCCGCAGCGGGCAGCCCGTATCGCATCGCCATTCCTGCGTGCCAAGACCCGCATGTCCGCTGCAGGCATTTCGCAAGGTGCCGATTTATACCATGCATGCC
>JAGWNA010000120.1 GCA_028871555.1 Lysobacteraceae bacterium | reverse complement strand
TTTCGAATGAAGCATTTTCTGCGTCCCGCGCTGACGGCGGTAGCGATATCCGTTGCGCTGGGCATGACTGCGAGCGTGTTCGCTGCCCAGGCCGCCAAAACCGGCGCCGCCGGCACGGTCGACAAAGCCAAGGCAAGTTATGTGGTGGGTTGGGAGGTCGCTTCCCAGATTCCGCCGATCATGCGCGATGAGCTGGATCCGACGGTCGTGGCGAACGCAGTAAAGGCGGCGCTCTCCGGCCAGAAGCCGACCATGAGCGATGCGGAAGCCAAGCAGGTGCACGACGCCTTCATGGCCAAGATCAAGGCCAAGTACCAGGCTGAAGTGACCAAGCTGGCCGCGAAGAACAAGGCCGAAGGCGAAGCCTTCCTGGCCAAGAACAAGACCGCGCCTGGCGTCAAGACCACCGCTTCGGGCCTGCAGTACAAGGTGATCACCCAGGGCACCGGTGCCCGGCCCGGCCCGAACGATACGGTGGAGATCAACTACACCGGCAGCTTCGTGAATGGCCAGGTGTTCGATGCATCGGCCAAGCACAATCCGCCGGGTCCGGCCTCGATCCCGCTGGAAGGCGTGATTCCGGGTTTCCGCGAAGGTCTGCAGTTGATGCAGGTCGGTGGCCATTACAAGCTGTTCATCCCTTCGGCACTGGCCTATGGTGCGCAGCCGCAGCCGCCGATGCCGCCGAACGCCACGTTGATCTTCGACGTGACCCTGGTGAAGACGGGGCCGACGCCCGCGGGCGCCGCTCCGAGCCCGAGTCCGGGTGGCTGAAAGCCATCACGACCCGAGCGGTTGCGGCAAGCATGAGGGGCGCGAAGCGATTCGCGCCCCTCATCGTTATGGCCGGGTGCCGGGGTGTGTCGCGCGCCGGACCGGAATGATTCAACGGCAATGCGGGCGCCATGTCGTGTCTGCGGCACGGTTAGAATAGGCGGCTGACGTCCCGATGGAATCTCCGCGACGATGATGAAGGTCACTATTTTCGGCACCGGCTATGTGGGCCTGGTTACCGGTGCCTGCCTGGCCGAAATGGGCAATCGCGTGGTTTGCGTCGATGTCGATGCGGCCAAGGTCGAGCGCCTGAAGCGTGGCGAGATCCCGATTTACGAGCCCGGGCTCGAGTCCATCGTCAGGCGCAACCACGCCAGCGGCCAGCTCGACTTCACCACCGAGGCGTCGTCGTCGATCGTGCATGGCGAGGTGATCTTCATCGCCGTCGGCACGCCCCCGGACGAGGATGGCAGCGCCGACCTGAAATACGTGCTCGAGGTGGCCCGAACGATCGGCCAGCACCTGGATCGCCATGCGGTGGTCGTGAACAAGTCGACGGTCCCGGTAGGCACGGCCGATCGCGTGCGCGAGGCGATTGCCGGCGAGCTGGCTGCGCGCGGCGCCGTGATCGAGTTCGACGTGGTATCCAATCCGGAGTTCCTGAAGGAGGGCGCGGCGGTGGAAGACTGCCTGCGTCCGGACCGGATCATCGTGGGCGCCTCCAGCACGCATGCGGTGGCCCTGCTGCGCAAGCTGTATGCGCCGTTCAACCGCAATCACGACCGCATGGTGGTGATGGACGAGCGCTCGGCCGAACTGACCAAGTACGCCGCCAACGCGATGCTGGCGACCAAGATCAGTTTCATGAACGAGATCGCGAATATCGCCGAGCGTGTCGGCGCCGATGTGGAACTGGTGCGCCAGGGTATCGGTTCGGATCCGCGGATCGGCTACAGCTTCATCTATCCGGGCGCCGGCTACGGTGGTTCGTGTTTTCCCAAGGATGTGCAGGCGCTCGGGCATACGGCGCGCAGCCGTGGTTACGAAGCGCGGTTGCTCGATGCGGTCGAGGCGGTGAACCGGGAGCAGAAGCTCAAGCTGTTCGAGCTGATCTCGCGTCATTTCGACGGTCGGCTGGCAGACCGGACGATCGCGTTGTGGGGGCTGGCGTTCAAGCCCAATACCGACGACATGCGCGAGGCCTCCAGCCGGCGTCTGATGCAGGCCCTGTGGGATGCCGGTGCCGGGGTGCGTGCCTTCGATCCGCAGGCCCGTGAGGAGGCCCGCCGCCTGTATGGGGAGCGCGATGACCTGGTGCTGTGCGAGCAGGCCTACGACGCACTGCAAGGCGCGGACGTGCTGGCCATCGTTACCGAGTGGAAGGCGTTCCGCAGTCCGGATTTTTCGCGCATCCGCAGCGCGTTGCGCGAACCGGCCATCTTCGACGGGCGCAATCTGTATGATCCGGCGGTGGTGGAAGAGGCGGGGCTGGCCTACTACGGCATCGGCCGCGGACGCAGCCTGCAGCCGCGGTCATGAGCAGCTCCGACGACATCCTCCGGCAGCGACTGACCGAACTGGAAGTGAAGCTGACTTTCATCGATGACGCGGTGCACGAGCTGGCGACGGCGGATGCCGACCGGTCGTTGCGCATCGCCGCCCTGGAGCGTGCGCTGCGCGAGTTGCGCGGCGAGCTTTCGTCGATGCGTGCCGCGCCGGCGGAAGATCCGCACAACGAACCACCGCCGCATTACTGACCCCCACGACTTCCCGACCACGGATCATCATCATGGCCGACTCCCTGCGCGATCAGCTGCTCAAGAGCGGGATCGTCAAGCAAGTCCAGCAAAACCGGGTCCACCAGGATAAGCGCGCGGCGTCATCGCAAGCCGGCAAGCCCACGTCCAGGAATGCCAGGCCGCAGCCGCCGCCATCCGCACCGCGGCCGCCGCGCAGGGATCAAGGCGAGATGGATCTGGCCAGGGCTTATGCCATCCGTGCGCAGACCGAGGCCGGTGAACGCAAGCGAATCGAGCAGGAGGCGGCCGAGCAGGCCCGCCTGCGCCGCGAGCGCAAGCAGCAGATCCAGCAACTGCTCCGCGACAGCGCGCTCAACAAGGCCGAGGCCGATCGGCCGCGCAATTTCGAATACGGCGGCAAGATCCGGCGCGTGTACGTCGATGCCGGGCAATGGGCGGCGCTCAATGCCGGTGAGCTGGGCGTGGTCCAGCAAGCAGGACGCTATCTGCTGGTCAGTCGCGAGGTTGCCGAAAAAGTGCGTGCCATCGACGCGCAACAGCTTGCACTGCTGGTCGACCCGCACGAGGGCGGCGTGGATGCCGATGGCGTACCCGATGACCTGATGTGGTGATCGGGCGGCAAACCTGAGGAAGACGGACCCGAGGAACGGGTGCAGAGAAGTGGGAAACGAGCGCGCGATACATCAGCTCTGGCTCGTTTCTCGCTACTGCGCACCCGCTTGCGGCCAGCTCTGCGCCAGTGCCGGATGGTCCCAGCCGTTCCTCGGACTGAAGCGGTCGCCATGGCGCTGGGCCAGCTGTTCGAGCTGCGCCTTCAGCGTGTCGACGCCCTCGCTGCGCGCGTACTGGATCGGGCCGCCCCGGAACGGTGCGAAGCCGGTGCCGAAAATCACCCCGGCATCGAGCAGGTCGGCATCGTCGACGACGCCGTCCGCCAGGCAGGCGATCGCTTCGTTGACCATCGGCAGGATCAGGCGCTGTTGCAGATCCGGGGGCGTCGCATAGTCCTTGTCGACCTCCGGTTTTATCGGCTTGCCGTCCTGCCAGACATACAAGCCCTGACCGTCTTTCCGGCCACGCTTGCCCGTGGCCAGTTTTTCGTCCAGTCCGGCCGGAATTTCCAGCCCGAGGAAAGGCGCGAGCTCCTTGCCGACCGATGCGCAGACGTCCAGCCCCACGGTGTCGGCCAGTTCGATCGGCCCCATCGGCATGCCGAATTTCTTCGCCTCGCGATCCAGCACCGGACCGGGCACGCCTTCGCCATACATGCGCATGGCTTCGAGCAGGTACGGCATCAGGATCCGGTTGACCAGAAACCCCGGCGTGCCCCTGACTGCGACCGGCAGCTTGCCGATCGCCTTGCAGAAGGCCAGCGCGCGCCGCTCGATGGCCGGATCGAGCTGGTCGTGGCGCACCACCTCGACCAGCGGCATCTGTGCCACGGGATTGAAGAAGTGCAGCCCCAGAAAGCGTTGCGGCGCCTTCAGGCCCGCGCGCAGCTCGTCCAGCGGAATGCTGGAGGTGTTGCTGGCGAGTATTTCATCGGACTGGAGCTGCGGCTCGATCCGGTCATACAGCTCGCGCTTGGCTTCGGCGTTTTCGTAGATGGCCTCGATCACCAGATCGGCGCCGGCCACGCCCTGGCCGTCGACATCGGCACGCAGGCGGCCGGCGGCTTCCGCGACTTTTTCCGGCGTCTTCAGCTTCTTCTCGTAAAGCTGGCGCGCGCGATCCAGTGCCGGCTGGATGTACTTCATCTCTCGATCCTCAAGGGTCACCTCGAAACCTCGGAAGGCGGCCCAGGCCGCGATGTCGCCGCCCATCACGCCGGCGCCGACCACATGGACATGCCTGATCTGCGGATCGATGCCGCTGCCCTGGCTTTTCAGTCGTTCCTGCAGGAAGAAGACGCGGATCAGGTTCTGCGCGGTCGATGTCTGTGCCAGCCTGGCGACCGAACG
>JAGWNA010000005.1 GCA_028871555.1 Lysobacteraceae bacterium | reverse complement strand
GTCTGTCTTTCTGAAGCGTTCTTCCCGACCAATCAAAACTCATTACTGACTTTTTCTTGGTGGGACGCTTGCGTTGCTTGGACAGGTCGCTACCTTCCATCGCAAGACGTCCACACAATTCACCTGCGCACACTGTCAAAGATCTTCCAGCTGCCACCGGGTTCCCCCGGTCGCGTCCCGGTACGTTTCGTCCCGGGTGAGCCGACCATTCTACATCGCTTTTCTTTACCGTCAACAGCCGCAGCGAAGATTGTTGCTGGCAAAGTTGCCGCCTCAATTGAAGCGGCTGTGACCGGGCGGCGAATACTAAGTAGGCGCCACTGCTTTGGCAAGCAATTTCTGCGGAAATTTCACTTTGTCGTGCAAATCGTTGATTTCATGGGATGTCGTCGAACGGAAGCGGCACTCACTGGCTCTTCAACAACACCCGGGCGAAATTGCGCTTGCCCACTTGCAATACAGCCTCGAAGCCTGGCACGTACAGCCGTTGCGCATCCTCGACCACCTCGGCGTTGATGCGAACCGCCCGCTCCTTGAGCTTACGGTTCGCCTCGGAATTGCTGGCCGTGAGTCCGGCCGCCGTAAGCAATGCAGGCAGTCGCAGCCCATCCGCGGGCACGGCGATTTCCGAAATGGGCAACAGGTTGGTATCGCCCTCGCCGCGCACTACTGCATGCCAGCCAGCGATGGCCTGTTCGGCGCTGGCTGCATCATGGAAACGTGTGGTCAGCTCACGCGCCAGACGCAGCTTGGCGTCGCGTGGATTGAGTGTGCCGCTTTCGATGCCCTTCTTCATCGACGCCATTTCGTCCAGTGACACCTCGAAGCTGAGCAGCTCGAACCAGCGCCACATCAACTCGTCGCCGATCTTCATGGTCTTGGTAACCATGTCGATCGCCGGCTCGTTGATGCCGATGTAGTTGCCTAGCGACTTGGACATCTTGTTGACGCCGTCCAGCCCTTCGAGCAGCGGCATGGTCAGCACGACCTGCGGCGGCTGACCATGCTGCTCCTGCAATGCCCGCCCCATCAGCAAATTGAACTTCTGGTCGGTACCGCCGAGCTCGACGTCCGCCTTCAATGCGACCGAGTCGTAGCCCTGCACCAGCGGATAAAGAAACTCGTGGATCGCAATGGGCTGCTGCGCGGCATAGCGCTTGGCAAAGTCGTCGCGTTCGAGCATGCGCGCCACCGTATGCTGGGCGGCCAATCTGACCAGGTCTGCTGCCGACATCTGACCGAACCACTCCGAATTGAAGCGTAGTTCGGTGCGATCCTTGTCCAGCACCTTGTAGACCTGGCTGGCATAGGTTTCCGCGTTGGCCAGGACATCTTCGCGGGTCAGCGGCTTGCGGGTCACGTTCTTGCCGGTCGGGTCGCCGATCATGCCGGTGAAGTCGCCAATCAGAAAGATCACCTGGTGGCCGAGGTCCTGGAACTGGCGCATCTTGTTCAGCAGTACGGTATGACCCAGATGCAGATCAGGCGCTGTCGGATCGAACCCGGCCTTGATCCGCAACGGGCGACCGTTTTGGAGCCGCTCGGCAAGCTCCTCCCGTTTGATGATTTCGTCGGCGCCACGCGCAATCGTGGCCAGCGCCCGCTCAAGCTCGCTCATGCATTTCTCTCTGGATGACGGTGGACGGGACAGTTGCGCGGAGCCGGCTGTGCCATCGACGTTAATTGTGCGTTAACCGGGAATGCCGTGCAAACCCTTGATGGGAAAGGCGTTGACGCCCTTTACACCTGACGGCTATGGTACGCCCTGTTTGTTACTTTGTAGCGCGGGGCACAACGAGCATGGCTCAGGCAAGACAGGGGGCGCATCATGCGCGCAAGCGGGCCATCTGCCGCAAGGCACAGCGCCGACACTCTCATTTCTACGAGCGCTGTTCCCACTGGTCCTTCAATCGTTCGGGCGAGGTCGAGCCGATTCACTGGCATCGCGAACGCTGGGTTCTCGCCGGAACGGCGCTGCTGATCACCTTTCTCTCCGGGATCATCATGCCGGTGTGGGCCAGCGCCATGCGGCCGGAGCCAGCACCGGAGGTGCATACCCTGCTGCCGCTCGCGCTGCCCAAGTTCAACGAGATCAACACGCCTGCGTCGACCATGGCCGACTGGCAGATCGTGCGGGTACGGCCAGGACAGACGCTGTCGGATATTTTCGACGAACGCGGCCTCAGCATGACCGCACTGCAAAAGGTCGTGGATGCGGCCGGCAAAGCCGATGGCGCGCTGCAGAATATTCGTCCGGGTGATGAATTTGATTTCCTCATCGATCGTGATGGCCAACTGCAAGCCTTCCGTTTCGACAAGGACGATGCCACCCGCGCCACCGTGCGTTTCGATGCCAGCACCCCGGTGTTGAGCTTGCAGGCACGGGCCGTCGAGCAACGCGTTCACATGGCCCACGCCGTGATCGAAAGCTCGCTGTTTGGCGCCGGCGCCAAGGCCGGCCTGAACGAGGGGATGATCGTCAAACTCGCCGACGTCTTCAAATACGACATCGACTTTCTCAAGGACATCCGCAGCGGCGACAGCTTTACGGTGATCTACGACGATGTGTATCGCGATGGCGTTTACGACCACCCGGGGGACATCATCGCCGCCGAGTTTTTCAATCATGGCCACCGCTACACGGCTTACCGCTTCAAGGAGCCGGACGGCAGCTACAACTACTACAGCGAGGACGGGCGTCCGCTGCGTAAATCGCTGCTGCGCACACCGGTGGCATTCACCCGTATTTCGTCTCGTTTCAGCCTGGCTCGCAAACACCCCATCCTCGGTTACACGCGGGCCCACAAGGGCGTCGATTACGCCGCGCCCACCGGCACTCCGATTCATGCCGCCGGCGACGGTGTGATCGCGTATCGCGGCTGGGAACATGGTTTTGGCAACTTCGTGCTGATCAAGCACAACACCGAGTACTCCACCGCTTACGGACACATGTCCCGTTTCGAACCTGGCGAACACGTCGGCACGCATGTGCGCCAGGGTGAAGTGATCGGGTTCGTCGGCATGACCGGTCTGGCTACCGGCCCCCACCTTCATTACGAAGTGCGCGTCTACGGCAAACAGGAAAATCCGCTGACCGTCACCATGCCCAAGCCGAAGCCGCTGCCTCCGAAGCTGCTGGCGCAATTCATGCGGCAGATGCAGCCGATGCTGGCCCGGCTCAAGGCGACCGACGCCGGCATTGAGCTGGCACGCCGCGAGACCGCCACCCACCACGACGGATAAGCCGATGCCTGCGTCCACGGCCGAAGGGCTATATCTCGGCCTGATCTCCGGCACCAGCGTGGACAGTATCGATGCCGTCCTGGCCGATTTCATCCGCGGCACACCGAAAGTGCTGGCCGCACATACCTACCCGTGGCCATCGATGCTGCGTGACCACGTTCTGGCGCTGGCACAGGGTGAAGCCACGGTGGAACTGGACACCATCGGGCGGCTGGATGTGGCAATCGGCCACTGCTTCGCCGACGCCACCTTGCACTTGCTCGAACAAAGCGGCACCTCCGCTCACACGGTCAGGGCGATCGGTTCGCACGGCCAGACCTTGCGGCACCGCCCGAGCGGCAAGCACCCATTCACGCTGCAGCTGGGCGATCCGACCGTAATCGCCGAACGCTGCGGCATTGATGTCGTGACCGATTTTCGCCGCGCCGATGTGGCCGCGGGCGGTCAAGGCGCACCCCTGTTGCCGGCGCTGCACGCGATGCTGCTGGCCCGCCCCGGTCACACGCGGGTGGTTCTCAACCTCGGCGGCATTGCCAACATCACAGTGCTCGACGCCGATGGCGGCGTGCGGGGTTTCGATACCGGTCCGGCCAATGGGCTGCTCGACGCCTGGTGCATGCGCCATCGCGGCGTACCCTTTGACCGCGACGGTGTGTTTGCGGCCAGCGGCAAGGTTGACCTGTCGTTGCTGGATGCCTTGCTGGCCGACGACTATTTTGCCCTGGCGCCACCCAAGAGCACCGGGCGCGAATACTTCCATCTGGACTGGCTGGCCACACAGCCGCAGCTGGCGGCGGTGCACCCGGCCGATGTGCAGGCGACGTTGCTGGAGCTGACGGCACGCAGCGTAGCCACCGCGATCGCCCAGCACGCACCGACCGCCGAGGAGGTGCTGGCCTGCGGCGGCGGCATCCACAACAGCGCACTGGTGCGGCGGCTGGGCGAACTGCTGACGCCGCGCGCCTTGTGCAGCACTGCGCAATACGGCATTGATCCGGATTTTCTCGAAGCCACCGCATTCGCGTGGCTGGCGCGACAGCGTCTGCTGGGCCTTCCGGGCAACCTGCCGGCGGTGACCGGCGCACGTGGCCCGCGGGTGCTTGGTGCGATTTACCCGGCGCCTGTCTAGCAGCCCGGCCGACCAAAGCCCGACAGGCTGCTAGGTGCCGTCGTCACGGATATTTTCCGGCGCCCATTGCGTCGGACGGGTCCGCGCCAAAGCGTCCAGCGCCTCCTGAAACACGCCTCTTTCCTCGGCCCCCCAATGGTCATCGAGCAGAGTCAGTGCCTGTGAATCGCACAGCGTTTCGCTGTATTCCTCCGCGGCCGACACCCCCAGGCTATGGCGCAGGGCATACAACAGCACGTCATTGATCGAACAATGCCGGTCCCTGGCCAGCGATTTGATGCGCGCGACCAGTTGACTGTCCACATTCTGTACGACCAGATCCGGCACAGGCTGAGCTCCGTGAGTGTCTGCAGGGGGGGATGTCCGTTCCTGTACAGCTGGAAACGATTCTGACGAATCGAGCCGTCGTTTCCGTGGCCTGGTTGGCAACCTCAGCGTGCCCGGGCCGATTCCGCGCGATGTATCGCGTGACGCAATCCGATCACCAGCAGCAACCCGGGAATCGCCGACAGCGTGGTGATCACGAAGAACGTCGACCAGCCTACGCGTGGCACCAGCCACGCCGCGAGCGGGCCGAGAAACACCCGGCCCACCGCCGACAGCGAGGACAGCAGCGCGTATTGCGTCGCCGAGAAACGCACATTGCACAACGATGTCAAAAGCACCACGAAGGCGGTACTGCCCAGCCCGCTGACGAAATATTCCGTCGACACGACGCTCGCCATGGCCACGATGTCCGGGCCGCTGTGCACCAGCCAGATATAGGACAGGTTCACCAGCGCCTGGGCCACCCCCAGGCCGAGCAAGGCCGGAAACAGCCGCATGCGGGTGACCACCCAGCCACCGGCCAGCGCTCCCAACAGACCGGCCACCAGACCGAAGGTCTTGCTGACCGTGCCGATCTGGGTCAACGTGAATCGAGGTACCCGCAACAGGAAGGTCGTCGACAATGACAACGCGAATGCGTCGGCGAGCTTGTACAGCACCATCAGCGACAGCCACGCCAGCGCCAACGTGCCATAGCGCTGCATGAAATCCGCGAACGGCTGCACGACGGCCTCGGCGAAGCTGCGCGTGGGGTGTTCGTCGGGCGCGTCGGGCGACCATGCGGTAACCAGCGTAGCCGCCAGCATGAGGGTACCCATCAGTCGGTACACCCAGGGCCAGCCCAGATGATCGGCAAGGATCAACGCCAGCGCGCCGGATACCAGCATGCCCAGACGATAGCCACCCTGCGAAAACGCCGTGCCCCAGCCGCGCTCGGTCGGCGGCAGCAGATCCGTGCGATGGGCATCGTAGGCGATGTCCTGGGTTGCCGAACCGAACGCCAGCAGCACGCCCAGGAACGCCAGCATGCTTGCCGCACCCTGCGGCGTGTAGAAACTCATGCTGATCAGGGCCGCGCCGCAAATCAGCTGCATCAGCAGGATCCAACCGCGGCGGCGGCCCAGCCAAGGCAGCGGCAAGCGATCCAGCAGCGGCGCCCACAGGAACTTGAATACGTAGGCCTGGCCGATCAGGGTGATCCAGCCGATCGCTCTCAGACTCATCCCGGCGGTGGTGAACCATGCCTGCAGCGTGCTCAGGGACAGCGCCAGCGGCAGCCCCGATGCGAACCCCAGCAGGCCGATGCTGAGAATGCGCCACTCGCGCCCCGGCAGCGGCGGGTCAGGCAGCGGCGAGACGGGTCCGGTCGTGGCCTCAGTCGGCATAGTCGACCGTATACGGCGCATGGTCGGAAAAACGCTGCTCGCGATAGATCGAGCAGGCGGCCAGACGATCGCGCAACGACGGCGTGACCACCTGGTAATCGATGCGCCAACCGACATCGTTCGCACGCGCCTGGCCGCGATTGGACCACCACGTGTATTCGACCGCATCCGGTTTCAGCGCACGGAAGCTGTCAACCCAGCCGCGCTGGTGGAACAACAGATCCAGCCAGGCCCGCTCCTGTGGCAGACAGCCGGAGTTCTTCTGGTTGGACGTCCAGTTCTTGATGTCGTTGCGCGTGTGCACGATGTTCCAGTCGCCGCAGATCACGTAATCACGGCCACTGGCGAGCCAATTGTCGAAGATCGGCGTGATCCATTCCATCGCCTTGAACTTGAACTGCTGACGCTCGTCGCCGGACGAACCGGAGGGGAAATACAGCGACACCACCGAGAGATTGCCGAAGCGTGCCTCGATGTAGCGCCCCTCATCGTCGAACTCGTCCCAGCCTAGCCCGGTGAGGACCTGATCCGGTTCGCGTTTCGCATAGATCGCCACACCGCTGTAGCCCTTCTTGCTGGTCGCGTCGCGGTAGAAGCAATGATGGCCGTCCGGGCGGAACATCGGATCGGTCAATTGGTCCTCCTGCGCCTTGGTCTCCTGCAGGCAGACCACGTCGGCATCCTGTTCGCGCAGCCAGTCGAACAGCCCCTTGCTTGCGGCGGAGCGGATGCCGTTGGCATTCAAGCTGATGATGCGCATGTAGCCTCCGAGGCAGTGGCAGGCGATCATAACAACCCGGGAGCCTGTCGGACTTGAGTCGGCCGGGCTGCAAATCCGTCTGCGCGGCCCCTGTTTCCGCCGCCGCCTGGCCCATGGAACCACTATGGGCCGGCACATCGTCGAGTTCGGTCCCCACGCAGCCGGATCTGACCAGCCTCGCTGTTGGGAAGCTCTTCGCCTCGACCGCTCAAGTCCGACAGGCTCCTAGAACCCGCATCATCGGCCATGCCCATGCACAAACTCCAGCCCATACGCGTTGCGCCCGTCGATGCCGCCGTGCATCAGGCGCTGCTCGGACTGCGCATACGGCCGCAACAGCGCGGCTACGTCGGCGCCATCGCCGACCTGCTGGCCGATGCCGCCAGTTGTCCGGGGTGTGAGCCCGTGGCGATACTGCACGGCGACACCCCGGTCGGCTACTGCCGCATCGACGCGAATGCACGCAGTGTGGCCGGATGCGATTTCGGCGTGCCCGCGCTGGGATTGCGCGCCTTCTTCATCGACGCCGCCTGGCAGGGCCGCGGTGTGGGTACGCAGGCGCTCGCCGCATTGATCGTCGATCTGGCCAAGCGTTACCGCCATGCCCGCTTGCTGGTGCTGACCGTGGACAGCGGCAATCACTCCGCGCTGCGCTTGTATCAGCGCGCCGGCTTCGTGGACAGCGGCGCGCTGTACCATGGCGGACGCTCCGGGCCGCAGCGATTGCTGCGGCGCGACCTGCTCTGAACCCGACCATCCGCGAGACGACCTGTGCACGATTACCAGCGCGACTTCATTGAACTCACCCTGCAGCGCGAGGTGCTGCGTTTCGGCGAGTTCACCCTGAAATCCGGCCGCCAAAGCCCCTACTTCTTCAACCTGGGCCGGATCGATTCCGGTGCCGCGCTGGCGCGGCTCGGCCGTGCCTACGCGGCGACGTTGCTGGACTCGGGGCTTGCGTTCGACATGCTGTTCGGCCCTGCCTACAAGGGTATCCCGCTGGCCGCCGCCACGGCGATCGCGCTGGCCGATCGGCACCAGCGCGACCTGCCGTGGGCCTACAACCGCAAAGAGGCGAAGGATCACGGCGAGGGCGGCGCGCTGGTCGGCGCCCCGCTCAAGGGGCGCGTGCTGATCGTCGACGACGTGATGACCGCGGGTACCGCGGTGCGCGAATCATTGGCGCTGATCAGCGCGCACGGCGCCACGCCTGCCGGCGTACTGATCGCGCTGGATCGACAGGAACGCGGCCACGGTGAGCGCTCCGCCGCGCAGGAAGTGGCTACCGACCATGGCATTCCGGTGATCGCCATCACCTGCCTCGACGATGTGCTGGCGTATGCCGGCGAACGACCGCAACTGGCCGCCGAACACGCCCGTTTGCTGGCCTACCGCGAGCGTTACGGTGTTCGGCGCTGAAGTTCAGGCACGTGCCGGTAAGCTTCAGTGAAGCTGATCACGGTTGCCGCCCGTCCACCATCCGAAATTGGGGGCGCGGCGGACCGTCGGCCGGTAGGCAAGGCGACAGCGCCAGTTATAATGCCTGACGAGGGAAGAATTCATGCACAAGTTCCTGTCCATTTTTGCCGCTGCGGCAGTGATCGCAATTCTGCCGGCACACGCCCAGAACAGCAGCAGCGTCCGCTACAAATGGCATGATGACCATGGCTTGCTGCATTACAGCGACAGCCTCAGCGCCGAAGCGATGAAGTACGGCTACGACCTGGTCAACGACCAGGGGTTGGTGATACAGCATGTGGCGCGGCAATTGACGCCCGAAGAACGCGCTGCCGCGAACAAGCTGGCCGCTGAGCAGGCCGCAACGCGGCGCGCCGAGAAGGAACGTGCCGATGCCGATGCGCAGATGCTGTCCGCCTACCCGGACGAGGAATCCTTCAGGATTTCGCAGCAGCAGGCGCTGGATACCATCGACCAGCAGATCCATACCACCGAGATCAATCTGCGCAGCCAGGAAAATGCATTGACCGACCTGCTCAGTCGAGCTGCCGACATCGAGCGCAGCAAGAGCCCGGTGCCGCATTTTCTTGCCGAAAGCATCGCCAGGCAACGCGACGTGGTGACCGATCAGCGCAGCATACTGCAACGCCAGCAGGCTCTTCGCGCACAGACTGTGCAGACGCAGGCCGCACAGTTGGCTCGCTATCGCGAGCTCCAGGCGGCGCAGAAGCAGGAACCCTCGCAGTAGCCCCATTGTCGCGCACCTTCGCGATGCGCAAGCTGTGGTGCAACCGCGGAGCCGCACCCCCGCGCGAAAACCGGATTACCTCGACGCCTGGCCTCGCGCGCAGGGTGCGCTCCTGCAGAACCCCCATGCGGGGGAAGAAATTGCATGGAGTGGCCTCGACTTCGCCGCACTCCACCGCTTTCAGAAGGGCAGCTTCAGGGTGGAATCAACTGCCAGCAACTGGGTACGGAATATTTGCTGGATGCGCTTGAGCGCAAGCGGATTGTCCGCTTCAAAACGCAGCACCAGCACCGGCGTGGTGTTGGAAGCACGCACCAGGCCCCAACCATCCGGCCAATCGGCACGCAGGCCGTCGATGGTAATCAGCGTGGCACCGTCAAAGCTGGCCCGCTGGCGCAACCTGTCCATGAACCGATAATGCTCGCCTTCGTCCAGCTCGATTTTCAATTCGGGTGTGCAGATGCCTTTCGGCAGCGTGGCGAAGATTTCCTCCGGCGCGCGCCCCTGCAGGTCACCGGCAAGTATTTCCAGCAGCCGGGCGGCGGCGTAGATGCCGTCGTCGAAGCCGTACCAGCGCTCCTTGAAGAAGAAGTGGCCACTCATCTCGCCAGCCAGCTCGGCACCGGTCTCGCGCATCTTTGCCTTGATCAACGAATGACCGGTGCGCCACATC
Organism: Lysobacteraceae bacterium; assembly: GCA_028871555.1. Taxonomy (GTDB): domain Bacteria; phylum Pseudomonadota; class Gammaproteobacteria; order Xanthomonadales; family Rhodanobacteraceae; genus Rhodanobacter. The sequence goes on along the minus strand of JAGWNA010000005.1, from coordinate 79,488 downwards.
AGCGGACTGCCGCCGGCGTCGAGAATCTGTCCCTTGAGATGGCTGGTGCATTTGACGTCGTAGATGATCGTGGCACCGGGCTGACGCGACAGCACGTCGCGGGCGTACAACATCAGCAGACGGTCGGGATAGACGATCTCGCCCGATCGGGTGACCACGCCCAGCCGATCGCCATCGCCATCGAATGCAAGACCCAGATCGGCTCCAGTCTGCTTCACGGCGAGGATCAGGTCCTCCAGGTTCTTCGGATCGGAGGGATCGGGATGGTGGTTCGGGAAGGTGCCGTCAACGTCGCAATACAGCGGAATCACTTCGCAACCGACACCCTCCAGCACCTGCGGCGCAAGCGCGCCGGCAATGCCGTTGCCGCAATCGACGACGATTTTCAAACGGCGCTCGGCCAGCACATCGGAAACGATTTTCTCGACGTAATCGGAGGCCACGTCGATCTGGCGCAGGCGGCCCTGGCCATCATGATCCAGGGCTCCACTGGCGATGCGCTGATACAGATCCTGGATCGCTCCCTCGGCCAGGGTCTCGCCGCCGATCACGATCTTGAAACCGTTGTAGTCCGGCGGGTTGTGACTGCCGGTGACCGCCACGCCACAGCCGGTATTGAACCGATAGGCCGCGTAGTAGACGACGGGCGTCGGCACCGCGCCGACATCGATCACATCGATGCCGGCAGCGCGCAGACCATCGGACAAGGCCCCCATCAGCTCAGGCCCGGACAGGCGGCCATCACGACCCACCACGATTTCGTGCAAGCCCTTGTCTCGCATCGACATGCCGATCGACTGGCCAAGGGCCCGCGCGACACCCTTGCTCAGGGTTCTGCCGACCACCCCGCGCACGTCGTAGGCGCGAAAGATGCCCTGATCCACGGCGACCTGCGCTGACGGCGCGGCCGGGACAGGCGCCGCCGTGGCCGGCGCAGGGGTCGCGGTCCTTGCAATTCTCGCAGGCAACTCGATCTCCTCCGGCTCAGGCGCGGGTCGCTCGCGCAGACGCTTGCGCAGACGCAGGAAAAAGATTCCGCCGCCGAGACCCAGCAGACTCAGCAAAGCGCTCAACGGCCATGACCGCGGCAACACGATGAACGCGGCCGGCAGGTCTGCCTTCACACTGAACCTGCTGCCGGGAACCGGTTTGCCGGCAACGCCCTCCTCCGATGAAGCAGTCCCATGCGAAAGCAACTGCATGTCGCCCTGATCTTCGCCCTGCTGCAGAACCAACCGGCCACCGGCCGGCGCGATCGATTCGAAAACACGCTGCAAAGGCGCAAAGGACAGCTCGACCCACGCCCATCCCTGCACATGCTGTGGCGACCCCAGCGGAATCACCAGACTCAGACGGCGACCGACGTGGCCATACGATATGCTTTGCATCGGCGACGCTTCCCCGGCACCCTGCGCGGAAAGCAGCTGAGCCGCCTTGGCATAGCCGAACTCGCGATAATTGGCATGCAGTACCTCGCTCAAATCGGCGCTGTAAAACTCCAATCTGGCGATTTGCGGCAGCTGCAGACGCAGTGCCGCAGCCGCCTGCGCCGGATCACTCATCAGCGCAGCCGGATCTCTGGCTGCCAGCGCTTTTTCGACCTTGCCGCGCTCGCCGGCGATTTCCGCGGCGAGCGAACGCACGACCTGGTCCTGCGCGGCATGCACACGCTCGATTTCACCGTGTTCACTGGCAATCAGCCAGGTTTGCCAGGCGAAGAACAACCCCAGCAGCAACAGCATCGTGGCACCGCCGACGGGCAACAAGCGTCGCCAGTCGGCCAGCAGGTCATGCAGTTGCCCCCTCGCCGTGCTTGTCGCCATACCCTGCCCCCACAGACTGCGCCTGATCGGTCGGCCCATGCTAGTTGAAACCGGTTGAACCAAAGCCCCCACTGCCGCGTTCACTCGGTGCGAATTCCGTCACGATTTTCAGTCGCGCCTGCGCCACCGGTACCAGCAGCAGCTGCGCAATGCGATCGCCCACGGCAATGGTGTAAGCCTGCCGGCCGCGATTCCAGCATGAAATCATCAACGGCCCCTGATAATCGGCATCGATCACTCCGACCAGATTGCCCATGACCAGACCGTGTTTGTGGCCCAGCCCCGAGCGCGGCACGATCAAGGCGCACCAGCCCGGGTTGCCGATATGGATTGCGATGCCGCTGGGGATCAGGGCGCTCTCGCCGGGCTGCAGGGTCAACGGCGCTTCCAGTGCCGCCCGCAGATCCATCCCGGCACTGCCGGGCGTGGCTGCCCGCGGCAATGCAATGCTGTCGCCGAGACGGGCATCGAGAATCTTCAGCTCGACATCGATCATCGGCGACTGGCCCGGTAGCGCTCGGCCACATGGACAATCAGCTGCCGCGCCAGTTCCGGCTTGGCCACCCGTGGCAATTCGATGGCGCCACCCTCCCAGTACAGGCTGAGCGCATTGTCGGCAGCCTCGAAACCGAGACCGTCGCCCACCTGATTGGCCGCAATCATGTCCAGTCCCTTGCGTTGCAGCTTGCCCTGCGCGTACTCGGCCACGTCGTGCGTCTCGGCCGCAAAACCGACCAGGAAGGGATGCACCGCCCGGGCCGACAGGCTGGCCAGGATGTCGGGGTTCTCGCTGAGCTGCAGAACCAATTCGGCGCCATCGCACTTCTTGAGTTTTTTCGCGGATACCTCGCGCGGGCGATAATCACCGACCGCCGCTGCACCGATATAGATATCCGCTTGTGCGGCAGCGGCAAGTACCGCCTCATGCATCTGTGCCGCACTGCGCACATCGACGCGGCGCACGATACCGCCCGGGGTAGGCAGGCTCACCGGCCCGGCGATCATGGTCACTGCGGCACCGGCTTGCGCGGCTGCCTCGGCGACCGCAAAACCCATCCGGCCTGAACTGCGATTGCCGATGAAGCGCACCGGGTCGATGTCTTCGAAGGTAGGCCCGGCACTGACCACGACGCTCAGGCCCTCCAGCACGCGATTGTCGAACGATGCCGACAAGGCATCGCGCAGCTCCAGCGCCTCCAGCATGCGACCGGCACCGACATCGCCACACGCCTGTTCGCCGGATACCGGCCCGAGCACCTGCGCACCGCGCTGACGCAGCATTGCAAGGTTCGCCTGCACGGACGGATGTGCCCACATTTGCTGATTCATCGCCGGCGCCAGATACAGCGGCGCGGCGCTGGCCAGACACAGCGTGGTGAGCAGATCGTCCGCCAGTCCGTGAGCCAGACGCGCCAGCAGATCGGCGCTGGCGGGCGCGATGAGTATGCGTTCGGCCCAGCGTGCCAGTTCGATATGACCCATCGCCGCCTCGGCCTGCGCGTCCCACAGGCTGATCCGCACGTCCTGACCGGACAGCGCCTGGAAGGTGACCGGGCTGACGAAATGGGTGGCCCCTTCCGTCATCACCACGCGCACCTGGGCATCCAGTTCGCGCAGGCGGCGAACCAGTTCACAGGACTTGTAGGCGGCGATGCCACCCGACACTCCCAGCAAGATACGGCGTTGCGCAAGACTCATGTAAGGCAGGCCTGACAATCGGGCAGAAGCCTAGCTTACCGGATTCATTCGCTTCGGCTGCTGCCTGCATAACATCCGTGCAGGCAGCCTGTGGACATGAGTATCCGTGACTGGCCCGAAGGCGAACGTCCCCGCGAAAAACTGCTGACCCGCGGCAGCGCCACGCTGTCCGACGCCGAGCTGCTGGCGGTGCTGCTGGGCAGCGGCAGCCGCGGCAAGGACGCGCTCGCGCTGGGGCGTGAGCTGCTGCACGCTGCCGGCAGCCTCGGCGCACTGCTGGCCCGTCCCGAACAGCTGATTCGCGCTGGCGGCCTGGGTCCCGCCAAGCGGGCGCGGATCGCCGCCGCGCTGGAGCTGGCCCGACGCAGTCTGGCCGAGGAGCTGCAGCAGCGGCAGAGCCTGGGCAATCCGCGCGACAGCGGCGATTACCTGCGCGCACGCCTGCGCCACCTCCCCTACGAGGTCTTCGGCTGCCTGTACCTGGACAATCGCCACCGCGTACTGGCATTCGAGGAGCTCTTCCGCGGCACCGTCGACGGCGCCAGCGTGCATCCGCGCGAGGTGGTACGGGCATGCCTGCAGCACAATGCCTGCGCCGTCATCTTTGCGCATAACCACCCATCGGGGGTCGCCGAACCCAGTGCCGCCGATCGGACGATAACCCATGAATTGCGCGACGCATTGCAGCTGGTCGGGGTGCGCGTCCTCGATCACCTGGTGATCGGCAGCGGCGAGCCGGTGTCGATGGCGGCCCGCGGTCTGCTCTGACCTCGGCGTGCCGCCGGCCATGTGCCGTGCCGGATCCGGCCGCATCGACTGGCGCACCGGAAAAGGCGCTGTTCACACCGAGTCGTGGCCGTTTCAGTCGATGAACAAGGAGGGATGCGTGTTGGCGAGGTAGCCCGAGCGTGCCCCGCACGGTGATGGATCGACACCAGGCCTGCGTAGTGGGGCGGACGAGGCGTGATTTCCTGCGCTCGTGCGAAAAAAAAGCGGGCCAAGCGCTTGCGCGAGGCCGCTTGCCGGGTGGGTAGATGACTTTCACCTCCAGGCAGGTGCACGCCTGCCGGGCGCACCCAAAAAAAACGGCGCGGAATACACCGCGCCGAGGAGCCGATTGGGGAGGGAGAGATCGGCGTCTCCGTATGCCATGTCATGGAGGGGAGTCATGTCTGGCACGCGATCATTGTCGCGCTGCCGCATGACAAAACCATGACGTCTTTGCGATGGACCCGGCAGCGCCATGTTGGTGAACTTTATACACAAATCGGCGATATCGGCACTTGCCGGCTGTATCTCGTGTCTGATCACGGAAATCTTGCATAAGTATTTGATATATAACTGTTATATTTTGCGAAAAGCTGTTCTTTGGGGTCGGCCAAAGAATCCATTTCTAGGACTTCCCGCTTTTCCCACAGACTTATCCACAAGAAAAGTCGTCGCGGCGCATCATGAGGTCCATCTGCGCCGATGAGACCCGCACCGAACGCCCGGCCCATGTGTTGGCGCATTCAGCAGCACGGTGTGTCTGTTACGATCAGCGGTTCCATCACGAACTGATCCCCTCCGTGAAAGTACAACTGCGCGAACTGATCCTGCAGTCCATCCAGGCCTTGCAAAGCGATGCCATCCTGCCTGCCGACCTGGTGGTGCCCGGGTTTGTGATCGAGCGGACGCGCAGCCGCGAACATGGCGACCTGGCCAGCAATATCGCGATGCTGCTGGCCAAACCGGCTCGCGCCAAGCCCCGTGAACTGGCCGGGAAACTGGTTGCCGCACTGCCGGCCAACACACTGGTGGACAAGGTCGACATTGCCGGCCCGGGCTTCATCAACTTCCATTTGGCCGCCGGCGCGTATCACACCGAACTGCGGCACATCCTGGACCAGGGCGATGCCTACGGTCGCGGCAACAGCGGCGGCGGCAGGACCGTCGGCGTGGAGTTCGTCTCGGCCAACCCGACCGGGCCGCTGCATGTCGGACACGGCCGCGCGGCAGCGATCGGCGATTGCTTGAGCCGATTGCTTCAGGCCACCGGCTGGAACGTCATACGCGAGTTCTACTACAACGATGCCGGCATGCAGATCGCGAACCTGGCGATTTCGGTACAGGCACGCGCGCGCGGCATCACCCCCGACGACGGCAATTGGCCGGAAGCCGGCTACCGCGGCGACTACATCGCCGAGGTGGCGCGTGCCTACCTCGACCGTGAAGCGGTGGTGGCCGATGGCGAAACGGTCACCGGCGCCGGCGATGTCGACGATCTCGATGCCATTCGCCGCTTCGCCGTGGCCAGCCTGCGCCGCGAACAGGACCTCGACCTGAAGGCTTTCGGCGTCGGCTTCGACGTGTATTTTCTCGAGTCCTCGCTGTACCGCGACGGCAAGGTGGAGGAGACCGTGCGCGAACTGGTCGCCCACGGCCACACCTACGAGAAAGATGGGGCGCTGTGGCTGCGTTCCACGGATTTCGGTGACGACAAGGACCGTGTGATGCGCAAGTCCGACGGCACCTACACCTATTTCATCCCCGATGTGGCCTATCACCTGAGCAAGTGGCAGCGCGGCTACCGGCGCGCCATCACCGAGCTCGGTTCGGACCATCACGGCACCCTGACCCGGGTACGTGCGGGGCTGCAGGCCCTGGACGCCGGCATCCCGCCGGGCTGGCCCGAATACGTGCTGCATCAAATGGTGACGGTGTTGCGCGGCGGCGAGGAGGTGAAGATCTCCAAACGCGCCGGCAGCTACCTCACCCTGCGCGATCTGATCGACGAAGCCGGGCGCGACGCGACACGCTACTTCCTGATCGCCCGCAAGACCGATTCGCAACTGGTGTTCGACATCGACCTGGCCCGTTCGCAAAGCAACGACAACCCGGTGTACTACATCCAGTATGCGCATGCCCGTGTGTGCAGCGTGCTGCGCCAGGCTGAAGAAAAGGGTCTCGTGTTCGACCTGCAGGACGGCCTGCACCAGCTGGCCCGGCTGGACAACGAACACGAACAGGTCCTGCTGACCGAACTGTCGAAATATCCGGAACTGATCGAGACCGCCGCCGCCAACCTCGAGCCGCACCTGCTGGCAAGCTGGCTGCGCGATCTGGCAAACGCATTCCACACTTACTACAACGCACACCAGTTCCTGGTCGAAGACACTGCGCTGCGCAACGCCCGGCTGACGCTGGTGGTGGCCACTCGGCAAGTACTGAAAAATGGTCTGGGTTTGCTGGGCCTGAGCGCCCCGGAGAGCATGTAATGGCAGCACGCAAGAACAAGGGCCGGCAGGCCGTACGCAATGGTCGCGGCGGTTTTCCGACATGGGGATACGTCGCCATCGGCGTCCTGATCGGCGGCATCCTGATGATCATCATGATGCGCGGCAGCCTGCTCACCAGCCTGCGCAAGCAGGACGTGCCACAGGCAAATCCGCAAGCGACCGCCCAACGCGGCAGCGAGCCCGGCGTGCTTGAGCCCGCCGGCAACGACAGCACGCCGAAAAAACCGCAATACGATTTCTATTCGGTGCTGTCGGAGAAGGAAGTGCGCATCCCGGATGCCGAGATCAGCGCCCAGGCCCGTGCCGAACAGCAACAGAAGCAGCTCGCCGCGCAACAGCAATCCGCTGCCGCACGACAGGTATCCGCTGCTGCCAATACACCCGCTGCAGTCAGCGAGAATATCACTGCCGCACCCGCCAGCGCGGTTCCCGCGCCAGCTGCCGGCAGCGGTTACCTGCTGCAGGTCGGCGCCTTTCCGAACGCCGCGGACGCGGAAACCCTGAAGGCCAAACTTGCCCTGCAGGGCTTCGTCGCCAACGTTCGCTCGGTCAGCATCGGCGGGCAGACCTACCATCGCGTCCGCCTCGGTCCGTTCCGATCCGCCACCGAGCTGGAGTCGACCAAGCAGCGGTTGGCCATTGCCGGGATCAATGCCATTGCGCTGAAGGAAGGTCGGTAAGCGCCTGGTACGCTGCCCCAGTGGCGGCGCCGCGCACCATCGCAGCGCGGGCAATGAATCAATCGTGTTGATGGAAGGTGCGTCGATGTCCGACATGCCGCGGAACCGATCGCTTCCGCAAGCTGCCGACACCGAAGCGGCGAACGAGAACACTGTGCCATCGCGTCACCCGCTACACTTTCCCGCATGACTCTCAAGACCGCATGGATTACCGGCGCCACCTCCGGGTTTGGTGCCGCCACCGTGGAACGCTTCGTGGCAGGGGGCTGGCGGGTGATCGCCAGCGGTCGCCGCATCGAGCGGCTGCAGCAGTTGGTGGCACGGCATGGCGCTGAGCGCGTGCATGCGGCGGCGTTCGACGTCCGCGACGAAGCGGCGATGCGTGCGACGCACGCGGATCTGCCGCACGCGTTCGCCGGCATCGACCTGCTGGTCAACAACGCCGGCCTGGCGCTGGGCACCGCGCCGGCGCAGCGGGCGGACCTGGCGCAGTGGAAGCAGATGATCGACACCAACGTCACCGCCCTGGTGACGCTGACCCATCTGCTGCTGCCGCAACTGATCGAGCGCCGCGGCGCGATCGTCAACATCAGCTCGATCGCCGGCAGCTACCCGTACATGGGCGGCAACGTCTACGGCGGCACCAAGGCCTTCGTCAGCCAGTTCACCCAGAACCTGCGCACCGACCTGCACGGCACCGGCGTGCGCGTGACCTCGGTGGAGCCGGGCATGGCCGAGACCGAGTTCACCCTGGTGCGTACCGGCGGCGACCAGGCCGCCTCGGACCAGCTCTACGCCGGGGTACAGCCGATCACCGCCGACGACATCGCCGACACGGTCTGGTGGATCGCCAACCTGCCGCCGCACCTGAACGTCAACCGCGTCGAGATGATGCCGGTCAACCAGTCGGCGGCCGGCTTGCAGGTGCACCGCGGCTGAGTCCGCCGCCGGACCCGCTGGGAGCCTGTCGGACTTTGGTCGGCCGGGCTGCGAATCCGTCTTGCGGTCCATGTCCCCGTCTCGACCACCAAGGCCCGACAGGCTCCCAGCCGCGCTTACTGCATGAACCAGCCGTGGCTGACCACGATCGACTGCCCGGTGAGCGCCGCCGACGGGAAGCTGGCCAGATACAGCGCGGTCTGCGCGATGTCCTCGACCGTGGTGAACACACCGTCGACGGTGTCCTTGAGCATCACATTCCTGATCACCTCGGCCTCGCTGATGCCCAGCTCCCTGGCCTGCTCGGGAATCTGCTTTTCCACCAGCGGCGTGCGCACGAAGCCGGGGCAGATCACGTGCGAGCGCACGTTGTGCGGCGCGCCCTCCTTCGCCAGCGTGCGGGCCAGGCCGAGCAGGCCGTGCTTGGCGGCGACATAGGCCGACTTGAGCTTCGACGCCTCGTGCGAATGCACCGAGCCCATGTAGATCACGATGCCGCCGCGGCTCTTGCCGGTACCGTCGTCCTTGTACATGTGCTTGAGCGCGGCCTTGGTGGTGAGGAAGCCGCCGTCGAGGTGGATCGCCAGCATCTTTTTCCAGTCGGCGTAGGCGAACTGCTCGATCGGGTTGATGATCTGCACGCCGGCGTTGGAGATCAGGATGTCCAGCGCACCGAACGCCGCGACCGCCTTGTCGGTGCCGGCGTTGACCGCCGCCTCGTCGGTCACGTCCATCACGATGCCGATGGCCTTGCCGCCGGCCGCGTTGATTTCCGCCGCCGCCGCATCGGCCGCCTGCTGGTTGATGTCGGCGATCGCCACGCTCGCGCCGTTCTTCGCGTACAGCTCGGCGATTGCCTTGCCGAGGCCGCTGGCCGCGCCGGTGATCAGAGCGACCTTGCCATCAAGACTTGCCATGTTGGACTCCTAAACGGATTGGAGTCGCCATGATAGGACGTTTACGTTGCCATGCAGCATCCGCGCCTGACGGCGGGGCGGCTCGCCGAACCGGCCGTCAAACCGGCGGATACCATGCCAACCAGGCCAGACACAGCGCGCCGGCCATGAAGCAATAGGTACCGAACGCGGCCAGCCGACCGTGTCCCTCGAAATAACGCATCAGGAAGCGCACGCTGAGGTAAGCGGCCAGGCCCGTCAGCAGCCCTCCCATCGCCGCGCTGGCCAGCTGGGCATGATGATGTCGCAGCTTGGGCAGCTCCAGCACGCCGGCGGCGAGGATGATCGGCGTGCCGAGCAGGAAGGAGAATTCCGCCGCCGCTGCGCGACTCAGTCCTGCCCGAAGGCCGGCGACCATGGTCAGGCCGCTGCGCGAAAACCCGGGGACCAGCGCGCCGATCTGGGCGAGCCCGACCAGCGCCGCCTGGCGCAGGGTCAGTCGCTGCGGTTCGCGCTCCGGCAGGTCCGCGCCGTTGCGCCGGCCGCCGAGCCACAGCACGATGCCGTTGACCATCAATGCCAGCGCCACCACGCGCAGATCGTGGAACAGTCGCCCCAGCGGCTTTTCCAGACACAGGCCGACCATGCCTGCGGGGATCGTGCCGACGATCAACCCCCAGGCCAGGTGCCCGTCGGCGCTGGAACGGCCGCGCAGGCTGCCCAGGAAGCCCTTGGCCAAGGCGATCCAGCGGTGGCGGAAGTACCACAGCAATGCCAGCGCCGTACCCAGGTGCAGCGCGACCAGAAAAGGCAGCAAAGCGGGCGCATGGCGGTCCAGCCGAACGCCGAGCAGGGCCGGCATCAGCAGGGTATGTCCGAGACTGCTGACTGGGAACAGTTCGGTCACGCCCTGCAAGACACTGAGGAGAATCAGCAGGAGAAGGCTCATCAGTGTCGCTTTTTCAACATGGGATGGATAAATGCCCGGCAGCGATCCGCCGCAGCGAACATGGAAGACAGGCCCGCAGCGGACGTAGCCTTGCGGTCATGGCGACTCGGCCAGGTACGTATAGGCGGTCAAGCCGCCATCCAGCGCGGCATACAGCCTCTCGGCCGGCTCGCCCGCCACTCCTGCGGCGGCGATCCGTTCCCGGTAGCTGCGGCGCAGGGCGGCCAGGTCGTAGCCGACGTAGTCGAGCATCAGGTCGGTGGTGTCGCCGCGGCGGACGTGGGCAAAAGTGCAGCCGCCGCCGTCCACGCGCACGTTCACCGCATCGGTGTCGCCGAACAGGTTGTGGATGTCGCCCAGCGTCTCCTGGTAGGCGCCGACCATGAAGATGCCGAGCCGGTAGCTCTGCCCATCGCGCAGATCGTGCAGCGGCAGGCTGACATCGACGCCCTCGGCACCGACGTAATGATCGATGCGGCCGTCCGAATCGCAGGTGAGGTCGACGATCACGCCGCGCCGGGTCGGCTGCTCGTCGAGCCGCGCGATCGGCGTGACCGGGAAGATCTGCGCGATCGCCCAGATGTCCGGCACCGACTCGAACACCGAGAAATTGACGAAGTACTTGTCGACCAGTTTCTCGTCCAGCTCGTCCAGCGCCTGCCGGTGCGCACGCTCGGTCGGCTGCAGCCGCATGCGCACGGCATTGGCGATGGCGAAGTACATTTCATCCAGCCGCGCGCGGTCGGTGAGTGCCAGCTGGCCCAGCGCATACAGCGTCTGGCCTTCCTGCAGATGATGCTGCGCCTCATGGAACAACTCCAGCGGCGGACGCACGTCGAGCTCCGCGTGCACTTCGCGCAGGTGCCGCAACACCGCCGGCTCGCCCGCGCGCGGCGCCGCGATCGCGCCGGCCGGCACCTGTTCCACCTCGCTCACATTGGCTACCAGCACGGCGTGATGCGCGGTCATGGCGCGGCCGGCTTCGGTGAGGATGTGCGGCGCGGCCAGGCCTTCGGCGGCCGCCGCCTCGGCCAGCGACTGCACGATGGTCGCGGCGTACTGCTCGATCGAATAGTTGATCGAATTGTGGCTGCGCGAACGTGTCCCCTCGTAGTCCACGCCGAGCCCGCCGCCGACGTCGACGATCGCCAGCGATACGCCCATGCGGGTGAGCTCCACGAAGTAGCGCGTGGCCTCGCGCATGCCGTCGGCGATGTCGCGCACGTTGGAGATCTGCGAACCCATGTGGAAATGCTGCAGCTTCAGCGTGTGCTTGAGCCCGGCCGCGTCCAGCCGTTCGACCAGGGTCAGCACCTGGTTCGGCGACAGCCCGAACTTGCCCTTGTCGCCGCCGGTGTTCTGCCACTTGCCGGCGCCGATCGAGGCCAACCGCACGCGCACCCCGAGCAGCGGCTCGATACCCAGCGCTTTCGCTTCGGCAAACACGTGGTCGAGCTCGGACAGCTTCTCGATCACGATGTGCACGCGCAGGCCCAGCTTCAGACCGATCAGCGCAAGCCGCACGTATTGGCGGTCCTTGTAGCCGTTGCAGATCACGATGGAACCGGGCCGCGCCATCGCCAGCACCGCCATCAGCTCCGGCTTGGAGCCCGCCTCCAGCCCGAAACCGTGGCTGCCGGCAGCAACCAGTTCGCCGGCGACACCGCGCTGCTGGTTGACCTTGATCGGATAGATCGCGGTATAGCCGCCGGCGTAATCGAACTCCGCGATCGCCCTGGCGAACGCACCCTGCAGGCGGACGAGGCGGTCGGCGAGGATGTCGGGAAAGCGCACCAGCAACGGCAGCCGCAGGCCTTCGGCGCACGCGCGCTCGACGATGCCGGGCAGCGACAGGGCCGGGCCGGCGTCGCGGTGCGGGCGGATCACGATATCGCCGGCCGGACCGACATCGACGTAGCCGTCGCTCCAGTGCGCGATGGCGTAGGCGCGACGGGCGGCGTCGATGTTCCAGTGCTTCGCCATGGTGTGGAATCTCCTTGAGCAGTCCGGCCCGGGCGGCAACCGCCCGCCCTGCACCAGTCTGTGTGCCAACGGATTCGTCGCAGCGGCGAGCCTTGACGGTTTGCTCGACAAGAGCACGAAGTCCGAGCGACCGGAAGCCTCGCACGCCGCGGGGCCGATCGGACCTGCCGGCCGCACGGCGCGGGGCGCCGGCATGGCCGAGCCGCCATTGTAATGGCCCGCCATGCCGATGCGTGCACGATGCGTCGCCCGCGGGACGTCCACCACCGTTGCGGCTACAATGGGCGGTCCTCATCTTCCCATCCGGTTCGTCAGGAACTCCCGCCATGTCGCAGCAGTCCAGCTGGTTCACCGAAGCCCACCTGGCTTCCGGCTCCTCCATCGGTTTCCGCACCGAGCAACTGCTGCACGCGGAGAAGACGCCGTTCCAGACCATCGAGATCCACCAGACCACCGACTGGGGCAACCTGATGGTGATCGATGGCTGCGTGATGCTGACCACGCGCGACAACTTCCTCTACCACGAGATGATGACCCACCCGGCGCTGTTCACCCACGCACGGGCCAAGCGCGTGGTGATCATCGGCGGCGGCGACTGCGGCACCCTGCGCGAAGTGCTCAAGCACGAGGAGGTCGAGTCGGCCGTCCAGGTGGAGATCGACGAACGCGTCACGCGGCTGGCCGAACAGTATTTCCCGGAACTGTGCGAGGCCAACGGCGATCCCCGCGCGCAGCTGCTGTTCATCGACGGCATCAAGTACATGGCCGAGGCCGAACCCGAATCGCTGGACCTGGTCATTGTCGATTCGACCGATCCGGTCGGCCCCGCCGAGGGCCTGTTCAACGCCACGTTCTACGCCAGCTGCCACAAGGCGCTGCGCCACGGCGGCATCCTGGTGCAGCAGAGCGAATCGCCGCTGGCCCATCTGGAGCTGATCAAGTCGATGCGCTCGGCGATGCGCACGTCGGGCTTCAACGCGGTGCGCACGCTGCCGTTTCCGCAGCCGTGCTATCCGACCGGCTGGTGGAGCTGCACGATGGCGCGCAAGGGTGGCGACCTGTCCGGTTTTCGCGAACGCGGCGCGCTCAGCAAGAATTTCCCCACCCGCTACTACAACGCCGACATCCACAAGGCCGCCCTGGCACAGCCGGAATTCATGCGCGAGGCGCTGGGCGAGTAAGGAGCCCGCCTGCGGGTGATGCTCCGAGCGGAAGAATACGCGGGAACGGGGCACGGCCAGAGCATCCCGGCTTGCGCAGGCGTTCCCCGTTCCACGCTCGATCAAAACATCTTCGAACGCACCTTGGGCAGCAGTACCAGCAGCAACGTGGCAAACGGGCCAAGCAGCAGCGACAGCAGGAACCACAGCAGCCCGCTGCGATTTTTCCCCTGTGCCAACGCCGCGTTGATCAAGGTCAGCGTGCCCCACCCGGCAAACCAGGGGGCGCCCGCGGCGAATGTCGAAAAATAATCCACTACCCGTCTCCCGACCGGCATTTGCAGCATTTGGTGGCGCGGTTTCGCGCGCCGAGCCGGCATCGTACCAAGCATTGCACCGGCGGTTCTGTCGCGCTGCCGCATGTCAGCCGCGCCTGTCTCCCTCGCGGTATGCTGTGCGCCTGGATTCCGGACGGAAGCACATGATGCGTGGATTGCGCCCAATCGCCCTGCTTTGCGCCTTGTCACTCGCTGCGACGCCGGCCTTCGCCGCAAACGCCGGTGCCAGCCAGGTCGCCACCGCAGGCAAAACCGCCAGCCATGCCGACGTGCGTGCCAAAGCCCGCGGCAAGGCCTTGCTGGCCTTCCAGCGCGACCTGGTCAGCGTGCTCGCGCCGCGCGCCGATGCGCTGCCCCTGCTCGCCGCCGCACTGCTCGCCCGGCCCCTGACCGACCCGCCGAAGACCAGCAGTTTCCACTCGCTGATCGACCGCGCCGTGCAGGCGGCGGGGGCCGATGCCGCCATGGGTGCCGCCGTCAACTGGACGCGCCTGGCCGATTGCGACCCCAAGGCGGATGCCTGTCCGAATGCCGCGGCGCTCGACCAGCTGGTGTTGCAGGCGCCGGACAATGCCGCCGTCTGGATGCTCAAGCTCGGTACGGATGCACACAACCTCAAGCATGGGGCAGCCCGCGAGGACCTGTCCCGGGCCGCGGCCGCGAAGGTGTACGACGACTACGCAGGCATCAGCCTGCAGGCGCTGGCCGGCGCGGTCGGCGTGCTGCCTCCGCCGGCCGACACGCTGGATCCGAGCCATGCCGCCCGTGCGGCGGGCGTGCAGGTGATGCTGGTCTACGGACTGGCCAGCGTCCAGCCGCAACCGGGGCTGCAGGTCATCGCCCAGCTGTGTGAAAACGCCGGCGGCGACGCATCGATCAAGGCCGACTGCCTGAAGCTGGGCAAGATCCTCGAGTGGGGCTCCAGCCCACTGTCGCGCTCGCTCGGGCTGCACCTGCGCGAAGTCCTGGCGGACGACCCGGCGCAGCGCGAAGACGCCCGGCGTGCCCGGATCAACCTGATCTGGCAAGTGCAGAACTTCGCACTGCTGTCCGCTCACGCGCAGGGCGACGCATCGCTGGCGCAGCATTTGCTGGTGTTGGCGCGCCATGGCGGCACCGAAATGAGCGTGCTGCTGGCCGCGTTGCGCGACGCCAACATCCCCACGGACGCACCGATCGACTGGAAGCCGCATCAGGCGGGGTGAGCGGGAAACGGCAAGCTCGCAGAGCCAAGGGAACTCACCCGCGCGACCAGAGGGAATTCCGCGCTGCACGCCCCGTTCCTTATTCCCCGCTCCCCGGTTAGGCTTGACTCACCTTCAGCAGCAGGGGTCTGCCGATGATTACGACGCTGGTGGCAAGCAGCAAGGGCGGATGCGGCAAGAGCACGCTGGTGACGCAGCTGGCGTCGCATTGGGCGCAGGCGGGTCAGCGCACGGCCATCATCGACACCGACCGCCAGGGCTCCAGTTTCCGCTGGGCCAGCCTGCGACCGGACAATGTCCCGGGGGTGCTGGCGCTGGAAGGTCGCCGCAAGGCGCTGCAGCAGCTGCCACCGGATATCCAGCAGCTGCTGATCGACACGCCCGCCGGATCCGGCGAACACGAGCTGGAACCGTTCCTGGAACAGGCCAGCGTGTTGCTGGTGCCGGTGCTGCCGTCGTCGTTCGACCTGCATGCCACGCTCGCTTTCATCGAGGAGCTGCAACGGATCAACCGTATCCACCGCGGCAAGTTGCCGGTGGCGCTGGTCGCCAACCGGCTCAAGCCGTGGACCCATGCCAGCCAGGATGCGGTCGCGCAACTCGCCGAACAATCGCCGTTTCCGATCGCCGCGCAACTGCGCGACAGCCAGGCCTATGTCCTGCTCAGCGCACTGGGCAAGGGCATCTTCGATTACCAGTCCGAGCAGGTGCGCAGCCACCAGCAGGACTGGAAGGCACTGCTGCGCTGGATCAAGCGTCAGCATTGAATGCGCCCCATTGCAGCAACCGCACCGGCAGTGCGGCACCACCCCAGCGGAGTTTTCCCA
This sequence comes from Lysobacteraceae bacterium, assembly GCA_028871555.1. Lineage (GTDB taxonomy): Bacteria > Pseudomonadota > Gammaproteobacteria > Xanthomonadales > Rhodanobacteraceae > Rhodanobacter. The sequence goes on along the minus strand of JAGWNA010000005.1, from coordinate 63,712 downwards.
TGCACGAACTGATCCTCTTGCGACATGCCGAAGCCGTGCCGACAGACGACACCGGCAACGACCAGCAGCGGCCGCTGAGCGCGCGCGGCGAACAGGAGGCGCAAGCGGCAGGACTGTGGCTGGCCGCACACGGCGCCCGGCTCGATCGCGTGCTGTGTTCGCCCACCCGGCGCACCGACGACACCGCCCGGCTGGCGCTGTCGGCGTTCGACAGTGCGCTGGTCCCGCAGCTGGCGGACGAAATCTACGCCGCCTCTCCCGGCGAACTGCTGGCCCTGCTCGACCAACACGACGACGCCGGCAGCGTGATGCTGGTCGGCCACAATCCGGGCATCGAACGGCTGGTCGCACTGCTGGTCGAAGGGCGCTCCGATGAATGCCGCGGCATGCCGCCCGGCGCGTTGGCGGTACTGCATCTGGACGGTGCGCTGGAACCGGGGCATGCCCGGCTGGATGCCTTCTGGTCGCCGTGAGGCGGCCCCTCGCCAGCCTGCTCCTCGCCGGGCTGGCGCTGGCCGCGCCAACGGCACGGTCCAGCGATTACCGCATCGATACCCGCCGCTCGCACGCCGAGTTCGCGATCCGGCTGCTGTGGCTGCACACGATCAAGGGGCGCTTCACGCAGATCACCGGCGACGTGAAACTGGACCCGCACGGGCTGGCAACCGTCGATGCGAGCATCGCGACAGACAGCATCGTGACGGACTCCCGATGGGTTCGCCGCTGGATCCTGGCACCGGAGTTCTTCGATGCCGCGCGTTACCCGGCACTCCATTTCCGCTCCGCGCCGGTGACGCTTGCCACGTTGACCGCAGGAGGCACGCTGAACGGCCGGCTCCGTCTGCGCGGCATCGTCCGCCCGGTGCGCTTCGAGCTGCTTCCCGCAAGGTGCCCGACACTGGCCGCGGCCAGCTGCCTGATTGAAGCGCGCGGCCACATTTCACGCAGTGCGTTCGGCATGCGCAGCCATCGCGCCACGTTGTCCGACCGGGTCCAGCTGGGGCTGCTGATCGCGCTCGACCCAACCCTCGACTGAGTGCTGCCCGTATCATGTCGCGCATGTCCATGCGCCCGTTCGTCCTGTTCAGCCTGCTCGCCGCCGCCCTGCTGTTGCAGGGTTGCACGCTGTCGCGGGCGCAGATCCGCCGAGCCGACGCGGTGGTCGCGGCGACCGCCGATCGCGTCACCACCTGTGCTCGTCCCGATCACTGTGCCACACCGTCGCCGTTGCTGGAGGCCGCAATCCGGGCCCTCGCCGAATCCACGCCGCAGCATCCGGTGCACGTGGTGACCCTGCTCAACGACAGCGAACCGGCGCTGGCCGCACGGATCAACCTGATTCGCGCGGCACGACACACGATCGACGTGCAGACCTACATCTGGGACCAGGACGACGTCGGCCAGCTGGTGTTGAACGAGCTGGTGCAGGCGGCCCGGCGCGGGGTAAAGGTGCGCATCCTCGCCGACCAGTTGTTCTCGTTCGACGATCCCAACCTGCTGGACCGGCTTGCACTGGCAAGCAGCAACCTGCAGGTACGGCTGTACAACCCGACCTTCCACAAGGCGCACACGCCACCGCTGGATTTCGCCGCGGGCCTGCTGTGCTGCTTCATGCAGTTCAACCAGCGCATGCACAACAAGCTGCTGCTGGTGGACGGCAGCATCGGCATCACCGGCGGGCGCAATTACCAGGACCGCTACTTCAACTGGGACGACGACTTCGACTACATCGATCGCGATGTGATGGTCGGCGGCCCGGCGGCCCGCCAGATGGCGGCCAGCTTCAAGCTGTTCTGGCACCACAAGCGCTCCGTGCCGCTGACCCACCTGCGCGACGTCAACCAGCGCATCATGGACGATGCCTCGCCGCCGGCCTGGACGCCGCCACACTACCGCCGCCCGTTGCGTGTCGCCCAGGTCGAGCGTGACGCGGAAGATCCGCAATGGCTGCAGAAGTGGCTGGTCGCAGCCACCCTGCATACCGGCAAGGTGGATTACTTCAGCGACCTGCCGGCGAAGACCGACAAGCCGGACAAGCAACATGCGCTCCAGTTCACCCATCAAGTGATGGAAATGGTGAGTTCGGCCAGGCACGAGGTCGTACTGCAGACGCCCTATCTGGTGATGAGCCGGCGCGCCCAGCACATCTTCAAGCATCTGCACCGGCGCGCCCGACCGCCCCGCATCGTCGTCTCCACCAATTCGCTGGCCTCGACCGATGCCTTCGCGGTGTATGCGATGTCGTACAAGCACCGCAAGCGCTACCTGAAGAAATTCGGTTTCGAGATCCACGAAATCAAGCCGCATGCCCCGGGTGCGGCCGCCGACTACGCGCTGGCCAACTCCGCCAACGCCGCTTCGTCGGCGCCGCCCGCGACGGCCGGCGTCTCCGGCACCCGCCACATCCGCTATCACCTGCTTGGCAGCCGCGGCAACAACCGGCCGGCACCGCTGCTGAGCAAGGGCCTGCGCTTCGGCCTGCACGCCAAGTCGATCGTGATCGACGACAGTTTCGCGATGGTCGGTTCGCACAACTTCGACCCGCGCTCGGATCATTACAACACCGAAGCCGGCGTGATCGTCTACGACCCGCGCTTCGCCAACGAGGTACGCCAGAGCATCATCCGCGACACCGAGCCGGAAAACGCCTGGGTGATCGCCCCGCGGCAACCGGCCGTGCCGGTCCTCACCGAGATCAACGACGTGATCGGCGACATCTCCGAACACCTGCCGCTGTTCGACATCTGGCCGTTCCGCTATGCCACCAGCTATCAACTCAAGCCTGGCTGCCAGCCATTGCGCATCGACGACCCGGCGTTCACTTCCTGCTACGAACCGGTCGGCGATTTTCCCGACGTGGCGCTGTCATCGAAGCTGATCATCACCCGCCTGATCACCGCCTTCGGGGTCGGCGCGAAGGGCATCCTCTGATCGATGCGCGACTGCGGCGGCTTGGCTTCATCGCGCGAGCCGACGCGCGCGGCGTCAGTCCCGATGCGGGCCTGTTTCGATGGTTGCGGACGGGAGCGAAACGGCCTCAAGGTACGCGCGCAATCCCGTCGCCCCGGGAAGAAAACAGCATCGGCAGCTCGCCTGCGATCCCGTCGGCATGGTCGGCCGGCACACGGAAGCGCCAACCGCGCACAGTGCGCAAGGCATGGTCGTCGAGAACCGCATCGCCGCTGGATTCGACCACGCTGGCGGCACTTACGCGGCCCTCGCCGTCGGTCTCGATGTGCAGCACCACGCGGCCATCCAGATGGCCGCGCAGCTGATCCCAGGACAGCGAGTCGTCGCTGGGCGTCGCCAGGGGCACCAGCTCCGGTGGCGGCGTGACGGCGGCAGCCCGGGCCGCACCGGCAGGATCCGCGGTGACCACCGGACGCAACCGGCGCTCCGTGCCGGCCGGGCCGGGCCGCTGCCGCGCCGCGAACCGGACGCGTCGCGGCTGCGCTGTGCGCTGCGCCACCACCGCCGAACCCGGCCCGCGCCACTGGTCGGTCAAGCTGCTGAGCCAGGCGGTGCCGGCGATACCGATGGCCAGCGCGAGCGCGCTCAGGCCTGTGGTGGTGCGCAGGCGCAACATGGCGGGCTGGCAATGGCCGTGGCGGAAGATCTCATGGCCGCTCCAGGATCGCGGTCACGCCCATGCCGCCGGCCGTGCAGATCGAGATCAGCCCGCGGCCGGAGCCCTTCTGTTCGAGCAGCTTGGCCAGCGTGGCAATGACCCGCGCGCCGGTGGCCGCAAAGGGATGACCGACCGCCAGGCTGGAACCATGCACGTTGAGCCGGGCCGGATCGATCGCGCCCAGCGGCGCATCGAGGCCAAGCCGCCGTTTGCAGTAGTCGGCACTCTCCCAGGCGCGCAGGGTGCACAGCACCTGCGCGGCGAACGCCTCGTGGATTTCGTAATAGTCGAAATCCTGCAGGGTGAGCCCCTGCCGCGCGAGCATGCGCGGCACGGCGATGGTCGGCGCCATCAGCAGGCCTTCGCCGTGGACGAAATCCACCGCGGCGACCTCGGCATCGCGCAGGTATGCCTGGATTTTCAGGTCGCGTCCGGCCGCCCACTCGTCGCTGGCCAGCAGCACGGCGGCGGCACCATCGGACAGACCGGTGGAATTGCCGGCCGTCAGCGTGCCATGGCCGGACGTCCTGTCGAACGCAGGCTTCAATGCGGCCAGTTTCTCGATGCTGGTATCCGGGCGCAGGAACCCATCGCGCTTGAGTCCACGAAACGGCACCAGCAGATCGTCGAAGAATCCCGCGTCATACGCGGCGGCCAGCTTGCGATGGCTGTCCAGCGCGAGCTGATCCTGCGCCTCGCGGGGGATCTGCCATTCCTTCGCCATCTTCTCGCAGTGGTCGCCCATCGACATGCCGGTGCGCGGTTCGGCCACGCCGGGGAACGAGGGTTTCAGTTCGCCCAGCGAGAATCCGCGCAGTGCGGTTTTCAATTTGTCGAGCGGTGCCTTGGCGCGGTTGATCGCCAGCAAGCGCTTGCGCAGGCGCCTGCCGTAGACGATCGGCACGTCGCTGGTGGTGTCCGAGCCGCCGGCGATGCCGGCCTCGATCTGCCCTGCGGCGATCTTGTTGGCGATGATGATCGCGTTGTCCAGCGACGTGCCGCAGGCACGCGCGGTGGTGATGCCCGGCGTGGTCGGCGCCAGTCCCGAACTGAGCAGCGCCTCGCGCGCCAGGTTCCAGTCCGCAGCGTGCTTGATCACCGCGCCCATCGCCACTTCGCCCAGCTCCACGCCGTGCAGCCCGCAGCGCTCGACCAACGCACCGAGCACCTTCACCGACATGCCGAAGTTGCCGACGTCGGCATACGCGGTGTTGTTGCGGCAGAACGGGATGCGCACCCCGCCGATCACCCCAACGCGCCTGTGCGTGTTTTCCATGGTCAGAACTGTCCGGCACTCGAGTTCCGCAAGGCTAACCCGCCATGCCGCGCGGCGAAAGACCACGATGCGGAAAATGTACCGATCCATTCAGCACCCGCCGCATGCCGCCGCCGACGGCACCGGACGTGCCCCCCGTGAGCGGGGATCGTGGCCGGCCGGCTGGTAGAATCGTATGTCTTTGATCACGCGGATTTGCCGATCGTGGAAGCACAAACGCTGCTCGCCCTGCCTGTCGTGCTGGCACTGGAACCCGCCGCCGGCCAGGCGCCGCGCCTGTGCCTGAGCCGCGATGAAGCGGCCGCGCTGGCGCCCTTGATCGCCAGCGATCTGCAGGCACTGATCCCGCAGGTGGGCGAAACCCGCCTGGCGCTGGCAGGCGCCCTGTTCGACCAGACCGAGCTGCTGCGACCGGGGTTCCCGGTGTGGGCCACGCTGGAGGAACTGGCCCGGCGCGTGCCACGCGTCCAGCTGGACAGCGTGGTCGCGTTCGGCAGCCACGACGGTCGCATGCCGGCGCAGCCGCTGGAGCCGTCGCCGCTCTTCGCCGACGGTCCGATGCGCCTGCTGCCGTTGAGCCTGCTGGCCCCCGCGGCACTGGGCGAAGAACTCTCCGCGCAACTGGAGACCCAGCTGGTCGGACGCGGCGAAGCCGGTCCGCTGACCGCCGACTGGCTGATGCGCACGCTCGGCATCCGCCTCGAGCATGTGCGATACCTCAGCCGCAACGATCTGCTTGCGTTGACCTGCGTGCAGTACGAACACGTCAATCTGTCCGCGCTGTGGAGCCTGCTGGAAACCGCGCTGCTGACGCCGGAGCGTGAACAGGTGTCGGTGAGCGCGCGCGGACTGGCGCTGCATTACGCACAGGGCAGGGTGCTGACGCAATCGCCGGCGCAATGGCTGGCCGCGCAAACCGGCGACGCCGTGGAACGTGCGCACGGGTTCGCCGGCATCGTGTTCGAATTGCGCCAGTACGCCGCGCTGCTCGACGCCCACCAGCTGCCGCTGCGGCTGCGGTCGGCGTCCGGCGATGCCGCCGAAGCGGGCGCGGGCTATCTGCTGGAGACCCTCGCCACGGCCGCGGCGGCCGCGGCGGCGCCGGTTCTGTTCGCGCACGAGGCGGCCGGCCTGGGCGTGGTCGCGGTCACCGCGGCCCAGCGCGGCGAAGCCGGCCGTGCCCGTGTGCTGGCGCACGGCTACCCGCTGCAGCCGTCGGCGCTGGAGCCGTTGATGCGTTTGCTGGCGGCGCGCTACGGCATCGCCGCCGAACTTCACGCGCTGGGCCGGATCATGCTGGACGACCGCGGCCGACTGGGAGCGCCGGCGGCCGTCTCGCACTGAGTCATTTCACACGCCGCTTTGCAGCAGCAGATTCTTGGCGCATGATGAATCCCCAGCACAGGGGATCCCGCTGACGGAATGATCATGCGGACGCACGAGTCTGCCGAGATATCGTCTTCGATGCTCGATGGGCCTGACTGGCCCTTCAGGATATTGAATGGCGCACCTGTCTTGCTCGCGTATCTCGACAGCGAGCAGCGTTTTCTCTATGCCAACGAAACCCACCGCACCTGGCTCGGCGTCGATCCGCTGAAGCTGATCGGCCGATGCCTGATCGACGTCATCGGCAGCAAGAACTACCGGCGTGCCAGCCCCGCTCTGGAACAGGCCTACGCCGGGCAGATGGCCAGTTACGAAGGCGAGCTGTTCAACCATAGGGAGCGGCGCTACGCGCACGGCAATTTCCAGCCGGATTTCGACGCCGACGGTCACGTGCGAGGCGTCTTCACCACCCTGGTCGACATCACCGAGCGACGCACCATGGAGCTGCAGCTGCACGAAAGCGAGCAGCGCTTCTTCGGGGCATTCCAGCATGCCGCGATCGGTATGGCGCTGGTCCACCCGGACGGTCGCTTCCTGCGCGTCAACACCGCCGCCTGCCAGATGCTGGGTTATTCCGAGAACGAGTTGCCGGCTCTGCGACTTGCCGACATCACCCACCCGGACGACCTGGCCGAGGATCTGGAACTGCGGGCACAACTGCTCAGCGGCGAGCTGGAGTCCTATCAGCGGGAGCAACGCAACTTTCACCGGGACGGCCGCATCGTGCATGTCCAGCTCAGCGTGTCGCTGGTTCGCGACGAGCAGGGCCTGCCCCGCTACTTCGTCTCGCAGACGCAGGACATCAGTGAGCGCAAGGCCTTCGAGGAAGCCCTGCATCACGAACGCGAGCTGGCCGAGGTGACCCTGCGTTCGATCGGCGACGGCGTCATCACCACCGACCTGCAGCTGCGCATCACCTCGCTCAACCCGATCGCCGAGGCGATGACCGGCTGGGTCGGCAGCGAGGCGCGCGACCGCCCGATCGGCGAAATCTTCCAGTTGTACGACGCACTGAGCGGGCAACCCGTGGCCAACCCGTTGCGCACGTCGATCGAGCACGACACCATCGTCGACCTTGCCAGCAAGACCCTGCTGCGACACCGCCACGGCTTCGACACGCCGGTGGAGGACTCCTCCGCGCCGATCCACGACCACGCCGGCAATGTGATCGGCGGCGTGCTGGTGTTTCACGATGTCAGCGAAACCCGCACGCTGGCGCTGCGGATGATCCATCTGACCCAGCACGACACCCTGACCGGGCTGCCCAACCGCGGCCAGCTGCATGGACAGATCGAGCAGGCGCTGGCCGCCGCCGCGCGGCGCCAGCAGCGTGGCGCGCTGCTGTATATCGACATCGACCATTTCAAGCAGGTCAACGAGATCCACGGCCACGCCAGCGGCGACCGCGTGCTGCGTGCGTTCGCCGCGCAGATCCTGTCCTGCCTGCCAGGCGACGAGCTGCTCAGCCGCTACGGTGGCGATGAGTTCGTGGTGGTGCTGCCGCATCTCGAAAGCGTCGGCGAAGCCGCCAGCCTGTGCCAGCGACTGATCGCCTCGTGCGAACAGACCAGCGTCGCCGACCTCCCCGACCTGGGGCTGCGCGTGACCATCGGCATCAGTGTGTTTCCGGACAACGCCAGCGAGCCGGATGCCTTGCTGCAGCAGGCGGAAACCGCGATGTGCGCGGCCAAGGTCCAGGGCCAGCACAGCTACCGTTTCTTCACCGCATCGATGAACGAGCGCACGTTCGCGCGGCACCAGATCGAGACGACACTGAGGCTGGCCTTGTCGCGCAACGAACTGAGCCTGTATTACCAGCCCAAGGTGGATGCGCGCAGCGGCCGCATCACCGGTGCCGAGGCGCTGTTGCGCTGGCATGCGCACGGGCGTGAGCTGCATGCACCGAACCAGTTCATTCCGATCGCCGAGGACAGCGGGCTGATCCTGCCGATCGGCGCCTGGGTGCTGCAGCAGGCTTGCCGGCAGGCGCGGCGATGGCAGCAAGGCGGACATGTCGTGCCGATCTCGGTGAATGTCTCGCCGCTGCAGTTCCAGCACGTCGATTTCTACGCCTGGCTCGACGGCGTGCTGGATACCTGCGGCCTCGATCCCGGCCTGCTCGAGCTGGAATTGACCGAACGCATGGTGATGGCCGGCGGCAGCGCCACCACCGCCCTGCTGCAACAGATCAAGCGGCGCGGCGTGCGCCTGTCGCTGGACGATTTCGGCACCGGCTACTGCAGCCTGTCCTATCTGAAGCATTTCCCGATCGACACGCTGAAAATCGACCGCGCGTTCGTGAGCGACCTGACGACCGACCCGGATACCGCCACGATCACCAGCGCGATCATCGCCATGGCCCGAAGCCTCAACAAGGAGGTGGTTGCCGAAGGCGTGGAAACCCGCGAACAGGGCGAATTCCTGCGTCTCGCCGGCTGTTCGCAGCTGCAGGGTTTCCTGTACGGCATGCCGATGACCGCCGACGAATTCGAACAGCGACTGCTCACGGCCGGTTGACGCGCCCGCCTGGCTTCCACCGCCCTAGGGAAGGTCTGATCAATCGGCTTCTTGCTCGTCATTCCTGCGAAAGCAGGGATGACGAGCAAAATCAGAGCATCCCTAGAGCGCCATCTCGTACATCAAGTAGTGGCAACGCTGCATGCCGAGCTCGGCATAGGTCGCCTGCGCCCGCTGGTTTCCGGTTTCCACGTAGAGCCGGAGCCCGACCGCGCCGGCGGCCACGGCACGCTGCCGGACATCGGCATGCAGGGCGCGGAACACGCCGCTGCGACGCGCCTCGGGGGTCACGTACACGCTCTGAATCCACCAGAAATCGCCGCAGCGCCAGTCGCTCCATTCGTAGGTCAGCAGCAGGCTGCCGACGGCCACGCCGGCGCGCTCGGCGACCAGGTAAAACCCCCGGCGCGGCTGCTCGAACACACTGGAAATGCCGCGCTCCAGCAGCGCCGGGTCCAGTTGCTTGCGTTCGGTTTCCCACGCCATGGCCGCATTCCAGGCACACAGCTCAGGCAGGTCGCGCAGGGTGGCGGGGCGAATCAGCGGCGATGGCACAGGGCAACTCCGGCAGGAAAGTCGATGGGCAAGCATCGTACCCTGCGTTGTCTTCACACGGTATCGCGTAACGTCAAAGCAGTGCCAGCGGGCTTTGCCAATCGCCACGGCCGCCACTCCGGGCCGATGGCCGTGCATGGACCCGCATGCGGCCGGATCGCGATCGACCCGTAAAGGAAGGCTGGATTTGAACATCGGCGGCATTCTGGATCAGCTCAAGCTGCGGCGCCTGCGCGCATTTCGCCGCCGCCGCGCGGCGGCGCGCACCCGGCCGGAGCAGGAGCCGGCGCTGCGCGATGAACTGTTCAGTGCCGACCAGATGGAGCGCCACGGCGGGATATTGGCCCGCCAGCACCGCCTCAGAACGCGCCACGGCAGGAATCTGCTGCTGGCCCGGCTGGCCGACAACGAATCGGTGTTGATCCATACCTGCGAGCAGCTCACCACATCTACCCGGCAGCACCGGCAGATCAGCCCGGCCGGCGAGTGGCTGCTGGACAACCTCTACCTGATCGAGGAACAGATCCGCATCGCCCGCCGGCATCTGCCGCAAGGCTACAGCCGCGAACTGCCGCAGCTGGCATCGACGCCCTCGACCAGCCTGCCGCGCGTGTACGACATCGCACTGGAAATCATTGCGCACGGCGACGGGCGGGTCGACACGGTCAGCCTCGGCCGTTTCATCAACGCCTACCAGAGCGTCAGCCCATTGCGACTGGGCGAGTTGTGGGCGATCCCGATCATGCTGCGACTGGCGCTGATCGAGAACCTGCGCCGGGTGGCCGCCCGGGTGATGGCGGACTGGCGCTGCTGCTGCGAGGCGGCGCGCTGGGCCGACAACATGACCGCCACCGCCGAGCGCGATCCGAAGAGCGTGGTGCTGGTGGTCGCCGACATGGCCCGCTCGGACGCGCCGATGACCAGCCCGTTCGTGGCCGAAATGGCGCGTCGGCTGCAAGGGCAGGGGCCGGGACTGGCGATGCCGCTGAGCTGGATCGAGCAGCGCCTGTCGGAGTCCGGCCAGAGCATCGAGCATCTGGTGCAACTGGAGGCACAGCAACAGGCGGCCAATCAGGTGACCGTCAGCAACAGCATCGGCAGCCTGCGCGCCCTGTCGGCGATCGACTGGCGCGATTTCGTCGAGCGCACCAGCGTCGTCGAACAGCACCTGCGCGAGGATCCGGCGGCGATCTATGCGGCGATGGACTTCGCGACCCGCGACCGCTATCGGCATGTGGTGGAGGCGATGGCGCGCCGGCATCGGCTGACCGAGCAGCAGGTCGCCGAATCCGCGATCGGGCTGTGCCGCGAGCATGCCGGGCCGAATGCCGCATTTTCGCTGCAGCAGCACGTCGGCTTCTATCTGATCGACCACGGCCGCCCCGCGCTGGAACGACGTCTGGGCGTACGTCCGGGATCGGGCCCGGCCCTGTGGCGCCTGGTCGAGAAAAGGCCGCTGCCGCTTTACCTGGGCCTGTTGGCGCTGCTCACGCTGGCGTTCGCACGGCCGCTGGTGCTCGAGGCCGCGCATGATCAGCTGCCACCCTGGGCGCTGCTGGCGCTCGCCGTTCCCGCCACGATTCTCGCCAGCCAGCTGGCGCTGAGCCTGCTCAACCGGCTGGCGACACTGTCGGTCGTGCCGCAGCGGTTGCCGCGCATGGATTATTCGGGCGGCATCCCGCCCCGCGCACGCACGCTGGTGGCGATACCCAGCCTGTTCGCCAGCGCGCAGGACATCGATGCGCTGATGGAAGCCCTCGAAGTGCGCTTCCTCGGCAATCGCGACCCCAACCTGCATTTTGCGCTGCTTACCGATTTCGCCGATGCCGCCAGTGAAGTCCTGCCCGGCGATGCGGCTCTGCTGCAACTGGCGCGCCGGCGCATCGATGCGCTCAACGTGCGCTACGCCAAGGCCGATGTGGACCGCTTTTTCATGTTCCACCGGCCACGACGCTGGAACGTCACCGAGCGATGCTGGATGGGGCACGAGCGCAAGCGCGGCAAGCTGGCCGACCTCAACGCGCTGCTGCGCGGCAACGGCCACGAGCGTTTCATGCTGATCGTCGGCGACATCGCCGACCTGTCTGCGGTGCAATACGTCATCACGCTCGACACCGACACCCAGTTGCCCCGCGACTCGGCGCGGCAGATCATCGCCACCATCGACCACCCGCTCAATCGTGCGGTGTACGACCCCGAAAGGCGGCGCGTGGTGGCGGGCTATGCGATCGTGCAGCCGCGCGTGGGCATCAGCCTGCCCAGCACCGCCCGCTCGCGCTACGCGCAACTGTACGGCAGCGATGCAGGCATCGACCCGTATACGCAGATGGTGTCGGACGTCTATCAGGACGTGTTCCGCGAAGGCTCGTTCATCGGCAAGGGCATCTACGACGTCGATGCGTTCGAGCGCACCCTGGACGGCCGCTTTCCGGAAAACCGCATCCTCAGCCACGATCTGGTCGAAGGCTGCCACGCTCGCGCCGGCCTGCTCAGCGACGTGGAGTTGTACGAGGAATATCCGACGCACTACGGCGCCGACGTGAAGCGGCGCCATCGCTGGATACGCGGCGACTGGCAGCTGCTGCCGTGGCTGCTGCCGTGGGCGCCGACCGCACACGACGGCTGGCGCAGGAACGCACTGACCGCACTGTCGCGCTGGAAGATCCTGGACAACCTGCGCCGCAGCCTGGTGCCGGCATCGCTGCTGACGCTGCTGGTGTGCGGCTGGCTGCTGCTGTCGCCGGTGCCGTCATGGACGCTGGCGGTGCTGGCGATGGCGCTGATCCCGCCGCTGCTGTCGGCACTGCTGGATCTGATGCGCAAACCGCACGATGTGCAGCTGGACCAGCATCTGCGCGCCAACCTGCACGACACCGGCCAGCACCTGGCCCGCATGCTGCTGATGCTGACGTGGCTGCCGCATGAGGTGTTGTACAGCCTCGATGCGATCGTGCGCACGCTGTGGCGCATGGCGATCAGCGGGCAGCATCTGTTGCAGTGGCGAAGCTCCAGCGAGGTCGAGCGCTCCGGCAGCAACACCCCCGGCGCACTATGGCGCCTGCTGTGGATCGGTCCGCTGCTGGCCGTGCTGCTGGCCGCGACATTGGCGGTGCAGCGTCCGTCGGCGCTGCCGGTGGCGGCACCGCTCCTGCTGCTGTGGCTGCTATCGCCGTGGATCGCATGGTGGGTCAACAAGCCGCATCGGCTGGCCGTATTTGCGCCGACGCCGGCGCAGCAGCGGTTCCTGCGCGTGCTGGCGCGCAGGATCTGGGCCTTCTTCGACACCCACGTCGGACCCGACGACCACTGGCTGCCGCCGGACAACCTGCAAGAGCAGCCGGAGCCGGTGATCGCCCACCGGACCTCCCCCACCAACATCGGGCTGGCGCTGCTGGCCCATCTGGCCGGCTACGACTTCGGCTTCCTGAGTGCCGGCCGCCTGCTCGAGCGCGCCGGCCAGACGCTCGCCACGCTGCAGAAGCTGGCACGCCATCGCGGCCATTTCTACAACTGGTACGACACGCTGACCCTGCAGCCACTGACGCCGTACTACGTGTCGTCGGTGGACAGCGGCAATCTTGCCGGCCACCTGCTGACCCTGCGGCCGGGCCTGCTGGGTCTGCTCGACGAGGCGGTGTTCCGGCCGCGCATGCTGCAGGGCCTGCTCGACACCGTGTGCGTCCTGCACGATGCGCTCGCCGGCACCGATGCCGGCGCGCTGAAACCGCTGCAGCAGGAACTGGCCGGCGCCCTGGCCGCGCCGCCGGCCACCACCGGCGCCGCCGTTGCCGTGCTGCAACGACAACTGGAAAGCATCCGCGCCTTGCCGCAGCAACTGGCCGTCGAACCCGGCAGCGAAGCCGCATTCTGGCTCGCCGCGCTGCGCGACCAGTGCAGCGAGCTGCTGGACGATGTGACCCGCTTCAACCTCGACCCGCCGAGCGACGACGATGGCGGCTTCCGCGGCATCCCCACGCTGCGCCAGCTGGCGCGGATCGAGCCACTGTGCTGGCCGGCCGAAGCCGGAGCCGACGCGTTGCGCGAGCGCGCACGCGAACGCGAAGCGCTGCTCACGCTACTGGCGCAGCAGGCGGGCAGCATGGCGCTGATGGATTACCGCTTCCTCTACGACCGCACGCGCGACCTGCTGGCGATCGGCTACAACGTCGGCGAGCGCCGGCTCGACACGAGCTGTTACGACCTGCTCGCGTCGGAAGCGCGGCTGACCAGTTTCGTGGCCATCGCCCAGGGCCAGCTGCCGCAGGACAACTGGTTCGCGCTGGGCCGCCTGCTGACCACCAGCGGCGGCGAACCGGTGCTGCTGTCGTGGACCGGCTCGATGTTCGAATACCTGATGCCGCTGCTGGTGATGCCCACCTACCGGCACACCCTGCTCGACCAGAGCTGCCACGCCGCGGTGGCGCGGCAGATCGAATACGGCAACCAGCTCGACCTGCCCTGGGGCGTGTCCGAGTCCGCCTACAACATGCGCGACGCCCATTTCACCTACCAATACCGGGCGTTCGGGGTGCCCGGGCTCGGCCTCATGCGCGGCCTCGGCGACGATGTGGTGGTCGCCCCGTATGCCAGCGCCCTGGCACTGATGGTCGCACCGGCGGCCGCCTGCAGGAATCTGCAACGGCTGGCCGAGACCGGCATGCAAGGCCGCTTCGGCCTGTACGAGGCGGTCGACTACACGCCAGTGCGGTTGCCGCTGGGGCAGCACCGCGCCGTGGTGCATTCGTTCATGGCGCATCACCAGGGCATGAGCCTGCTGGCGCTGGATTACGCACTGCAGGGTCGTCCGATGCAGCGGCGTTTCGAATCCGATCCGCAGTTCCGTGCCACCAGCCTGCTGCTGCAGGAGCGCATCCCGCGGACCGCGGCCGAGTACCTGCATGCCGCCGGTTTCCCCGAGCCGGGCGACCATCCGCCGGTGACCGAGGCCCGGCTGCGCGTATTCACCGACCCGGATCGGCCGCGGCCGGCCGTGCAGCTGCTGTCGAACGGCCGCTACCACGTCATGGTGAGCAGCGCCGGCGGCGGCTACAGCCGTTGCCGCGAACTGGCGGTGACGCGCTGGCGCGAGGACATCACGCGCGACCACTGGGGCATGTTCTGCTACCTGCGCGACGTCGCCAGCGGCGAGTACTGGTCCACCACCTATCAGCCGACGTTGAAGAAAACCGAACTGTTCGAGGCGATCTTCTCCGAAGCTCGCGCCGAGTTCCGCGTGCGCGAGCGCGATTTCGACGCGCACACCGAGATCGTGGTGTCGCCGGAAGACAACATCGAACTGCGCCGTACCCGCATCACCAACCGCGACCGCACGCGGCGCACGATCGAGTTGACCAGCTATGCCGAAGTGGTGCTGGCGCCGGCGCTGGCCGATGCGCTGCACCCGGCCTTCAGCAAACTGTTCGTACAGACCGAACTGGTGCCGGCACTGCAGGCGATCGTGTGCAGCCGGCGGCCGCGCGCGCATGGCGAAGCGGTGCCGTGGATGTGCCATCTGCTGGCCGTGCACAACGCCGACATCGACGAAATTTCCTACGAGACCGATCGCGCCCGCTTCATCGGCCGCGGCCGAGAACTGGCGCAGCCGCAGGTGCTGGATCTGGAGCAGACGCGGCTCTCCGACAGCGCCGGCCCGGTGCTCGACCCGATCGTGGCGATCCGTTGCCGGATCACGCTGGAACCGGAGCAGTCGGCCACGGTCGACCTGGTCACCGGCTTGGGCGAAAGCCGCGCCGAATGCCTGCAGCTGATCAACAAATACCGCGACCGCCTGCTCGCCGACCGCGTGTTCGACATGGCCTGGACGCACAGCCAGGTGCTGCTGCGCCAGCTCAACGCCACGCTGGCCGACGCCCAGCTGTACGAGCACATGGCCACCTCGATCATCTACCCCAACGCGAGCCTGCGCGCCAGGCCCGGCATCCTGCTGGGCAACCGGCGCGGCCAGTCCGGGCTGTGGGGGCAGTCGATCTCCGGCGACCTGCCGATCGTGCTGCTGCAGATCGCCGAGCCGTCGCGGATCGAACTGGTGCGCCAGCTGGTGCAGGCCCACGCGTACTGGCGCCAGAAGGGGCTGGCGGTGGATCTGCTGATCTGGAACGAGGACCGCTTCGGCTACCGGCAGGAGCTGCAGGATCAGATCATGGGGCTGATCGCCTCCGGCAGCGAAGCGGGCCTGCTCGATCGCCCCGGCGGCATCTTCGTGCGCCCGGCGCAGCAGCTGTCCAGCGAGGATCGGATCGTGGTGCAGGCAAGCGCGCGGATCATCGTGTCCGGCAGCCGCGGCAGCCTGGCCGAGCAGATCGGCCAGCGCCGACCGGAAACGCATGCGCCGCGCTTCGAGCCGAGCCGCGCACGGCGGCCCATGCCGTCGCCGGCGGCGCCGACCGCGGCGCCGGACCCGCTGCAGCTGGGCAATCCGCACGGCGGCTTCAGCGCGGATGGCCGCGAATACGTGATCACCCTGGCCGCCGGGCAAACCACGCCGGCACCGTGGGTGAACGTGCTGGCCAATCCATATTTCGGCACCGTAATTTCCGAAAGCGGCAGCGCCTACACCTGGGGCGAGAATGCGCACGAGTTCCGCCTGACGCCGTGGTACAACGACCCGGTCGGCGATGCCAGCGGCGAGGCGCTGTATCTGCGCGACGAGGAGACCGGCCAGGTCTGGTCGCCGACGCCGCTGCCCAGTCGCGGCAGCGGCAGCTACGTGACCCGCCACGGCTTCGGCTACAGCGTGTTCGAGCATTACGAGGACGGCATTCATTCCGAGCTGTGGGTGTACGTGGCGCTGGACGCCCCGGTGAAATTCTCGGTGCTGAAGTTGCGCAACACGTCGGGCCAGACGCGCCGGCTGTCGGTCACCGGCTACGTCGAGTGGCTGCTCGGCGACCTGCGCGAAAAAACCGCGATGCACGTGGTGACCGAGTCCGACCCGGCCAGCGGCGCGCTGTTCGCCCGCAATGCGTACAACACCGAGTTCCCGGACCGGGTGGCATTTTTCGACGTGGCCGACCGCGGCCACGGCATCGACGGCGACCGCAGCGAATTCCTTGGCCGCAACGGCAGCACCCGCGCGCCGGCGGCGCTGGAACGGACGCACCTGTCCGGCCGGGTCGGCGCGGCGCTGGACCCCTGCGCGGCCCTGCAGTTGAACATGGAGTTGGCCGACGGCGGCGAACGCGAGGTGATCTTCCGGCTGGGCCTGGGCCGCGACGACACCGACGCCAGCGCGCTGGTGCGCCGGTTCCGCGGCAGCGGTGCGGCGACCGAGGCGCTGGCCAGGGTGCGCGCATACTGGACGCGCACCCTGGGCACGATCCAGATCGGCACGCCGGAGCCGGCGCTCAACGTGCTGACCAACGGCTGGCTGCTGTACCAGACCATCGCCTGCCGCTTCTGGGCGCGCAGCGGCTACTACCAGTCCGGCGGCGCCTTCGGCTTTCGCGACCAGTTGCAGGATTCGATGGCGCTGCTGCACGCCGCACCGGAGCTCGCCCGCCGGCAACTGCTGCTGTGCGCGGCGCACCAGTTCCCCGAGGGCGACGTGCAGCACTGGTGGCACCCTCCGCTGGATCGCGGCGTGCGCACGCAATGTTCCGACGATTACCTGTGGTTGCCGCTGGCCGCCAGCCGCTATGTGCTCGCCACCGCCGACACCGGCGTGCTGGATGAACCGGTGGGCTACCTGGATGGCCGTCGGCTGCGCGAAGGCGAGGAATCCTATTACGACCTGCCGCAGCACTCGCGCCTGGGTGAAACGCTGTATCGGCATTGCGTGCGGGCGATCGAGCACAGCCTGCCGCGCGGCGCGCACGGACTGCCGCTGATCGGCAGCGGCGACTGGAACGACGGCATGAACAAGGTCGGCGAAGCCGGCCGCGGCGAAAGCGTGTGGCTGGGCTTCTTCTCCTGCGAGGTGCTGACGCGCTTCGCCGAAGTGGCCCGCCTGCACGACGACAATGGCTTCGCGCAGCGCTGCATGGACGAGGTCGGCAAGCTGCGCGCGGCGCTGGAACAGCACGGCTGGGATGGCGCATGGTACCGCCGCGCGTACTTCGACGACGGCACGCCGCTGGGTTCGGCCGGCAACGACGAATGCCGCATCGACTCGATCGCGCAGAGCTGGTCGGTGCTGTCCGGCATGGGATCGCCCGAGCGCCAGCGCCAGGCGATGGCCTCGCTCGACCGGCACCTGGTACGCCGCGACGCCGGCCTGGTGCAACTGCTCGCACCGCCGTTCGACCTGGGCGCGCTGGAGCCCGGCTACATCAAGGGCTACGTGCCCGGCGTGCGCGAGAACGGCGGCCAGTACACCCACGCCGCGATCTGGGCCGCGATGGCCTTTGCCGAACTGGGCGACAGCGCACGCGCATGGGAGCTGCTGGACATGATCAACCCGGTCAACCGCGGCAGCGATGCGACGAAGATCGAGACCTACAAGGTCGAGCCCTACGTGGTCAGCGCCGACGTCTACGCGGTCGAGCCGCACGTCGGTCGCGGCGGCTGGAGCTGGTACACCGGCTCGGCCGGCTGGATGTACCGCCTGGTCGTCGAATCCCTGCTCGGCCTGCGACTGGAAGCCGGACACCTGCGCTTCGCCCCGGTGCTGCCGGCCGAATGGGAAGGCTTCACGATGAGCTATCGCCATCGCGACACGTGGTACCGGATCATCCTGCGCCAACGTGCCGCCGGCACCACCGGCGCCACGCGGCTCGATGGCGTTGCGCAGGCAGATGGCCGCATCGCGCTGGTCGACGACAACGTGGAGCACCGCGTGGAAATCGATCATCCGCGGACCGAGTGACTCCACTCTGGCCAGCGCATCATGGCAGGCTTGAATTCGCCATCAGAACAGGTTTAATCAACCCGGCCCTTGCCACCCTTGTTCCGTGATCAGGACCGGCCATGACCGCACCGACGCTCTATGTCTACTGCACCAGTCCGTACGCCGCCAAGGTTGCCGCCGTACTGCATTTCAAAAGCGTCCCGTTCGAGACGGTCCATCTCGATCCGGTGACCAAGGCGGAACTTGCGTTCGTCGACAAGCTCAACCTGAGAAAAATCGTGCCGACCATCACGGTCGACGGCGAAACACGGCAGAACTCGACCGACATCTGCATCTGGCTGGATCAGCGCTATCCCCAGCCTTCCATTCTGGGCGCCGATGCGCACTCGAGGGCGGCCATCCTGAAAGCGGACCGATGGGTCAGCGACAACTTCATGCCGGCCTTCTTTCGCGAATTGCTGCACCATCACGGCAGCTACCTGACCTGGCTGAAGGATCGATGGCGTTACGGCGAAGTGCTGCATGCCTGCAAACCCATCCCCTGGTATCTGCGCCTGTTCTACCCATGGATACTGAAACATGTGGGTTTCATCCGCGCCCATGCCCGAGGCACCCGTTGGGATGAAAGCCTGCCGGCGATGCGGCATCGACTGCTTGGCGAGTTTCTGCAGCAGCTGGGGGATGGCCCGTTCCTGGGCGGCCAAGCCAGGGTCAACCTGGCAGACCTTGCCCTGTATCCCACCATCATGACGCCCTACGTGGTCGGGCTGGAAAACCCGGCGATGCACATCCTGTTCGAGCAGGACCCGCAGGCAAGGGCATGGCTGGCACGGGTCCGCGATGCGTTGATGGAAAAGACGGGTTTCCCCTATCTGTTTTCAACCGATGCCGTGGTCCGGCCGGTATAGAAACGCGAAGAACATCGGAACGATCCGGCGATACGCTTTGTACACGACGCAATTCCCGGCAAAGAGATTCGCGCACAGGATGCGCGCCGAAGCGCCGGGAATCGTGCCGGTCGAGCTTGTCTTATGCATCGGCTTAACCTCGTGGCATGCAAGCTGGAAGGCACGCAAAGGCGATGGCGCCCCGCTGACCTGGGCTTCGCTGCGCGGCAGCGTTGCGGCGCGGCCGCTGCATCGTCGACATTGCGCCCTTCCCATCAGAGAACGACCCCATGGCGATACCCCGCTCGGACGCACTGGTCTTTTTCGGCGCCACCGGCGACCTGGCTTTCAAGAAGATCTTTCCCGCGCTGCAGGCGATGGTGCTGCGCGAGGGGCTGGATCTGCCGGTCATCGGCGTGGCGCACTCCGGCTGGACGCTGAAGCAGCTGCGCCGGCGGGCGCGGGACAGCCTGCTGCAGGCGGCGAAGGAGCAGGGCGGCAAGTTCGACAAGGCCGCGTTCGCGAAGCTGGCGGCGCGGCTGCAGTATGTCGAGGGCGACTACAACGATCCGGCCACGTTCGCCGCGCTGAAGCAGGCGCTGGGCAAGGCGAAACGGCCGCTGCATTACCTGGCGATTCCGCCCAGCCTGTTCGGCACCGTGGTCAAGGGCCTGCAGCAGGCCGGTTGCGCCGACGGCGCGCGGGTGGTGGTGGAGAAGCCGTTCGGCCGCGACCTGGCCTCGGCGCAACAGCTCAACCGCATCCTGCGCTCGGTGTTCGAGGAGGACGCGATTTTCCGCATCGATCACTTCCTGGGCAAGGAGGCGATCATGAACATCCTCTACTTCCGCTTTGCCAACGCGTTCCTGGAGCCGATCTGGAACCGCAACTGCGTGGCCAGCGTGCAGATCACGCTGTCCGAGCAATTCGGCGTGAACGGCCGTGGCGCGTTTTACGAAACCGCCGGCTGCCTGCGCGACGTGATCCAGAACCACCTGCTGCAGATCGTGGCCCTGCTGGCGATGGAGCCGCCGGCCTACCAGGGCTTCGGCGCCGTGCACAGCGAAAAGGCCAAGGTGTTCCAGGCGATGCGCCCGCTGCAGCCGGACGACGTGGTGCGCGGCCAGTACGCCGGCTACCGCAGGGAGCCGGGTGTGGCCAAGGGCTCCGACGTGGAGACGTTCTGCGCGCTCAAGCTGTTCATCGACTCCTGGCGCTGGGCCGGCGTGCCGTGGTACCTGCGTTCGGGCAAATGCCTGCCGGAAACCGCGGCGGAGATTCTGGTCGAACTGAAGCCGCCGCCGCAAAAGCTGTTCGACGATGCGGCGGTCAGGAACGGGCGCGCCAACTACCTGCGCTTCCGGCTGTCCCCCGATACCGCCGTGGCGCTCGCTGCGCGGGTCAAGCGCGCCGGCAAGCAGTTCGTCGGCGACCAGCGCGAGCTGTACCTGATGGAAGAACAGCTGGGCGAAAGCTCGCCCTACGAGCGGCTGCTGGGCGACGCGATGGCGGGCGACGGCGCGCTGTTCACCCGTGAAGCCGCGGTCGAGGCGGCGTGGGTGGTGGTCGGCCCGGTACTGGAGAACCACCACCGGGCGCTGCCCTACGAGCCGGGCAGCTGGGGGCCGAAACAGGCCGACGCGCTGATCGCCGCGGACGGCGGCTGGCACAACCCGGTGCTGGGTCGGAACCGGCCATGCTGACGGGCGGATCTCGCCATCGCGTGCATCGGCGACCTGCGCCAGCGTAAGCTTGGGGATTTCCCGCCGGCGTCGCACGCCATCGACGCGCCGGCACATTGGACCGGGCCCGCTGCCGATCTGACCCCGTGGCAAAACCCGTATCGGAACCCGTGACGGAGCAAGCATGAAAGCGACCCGACAATTGCACGATCTCGGCCAGAGCCTGTGGCTGGACAACATCACCCGCAGCATGCTCGACGACGGCACGCTGGCGCGTTACATCGCCGAGGATTCGATCACCGGGCTGACCTCCAACCCGAGCATCTTCGATGCCGCGATCGGCGGCGGCGACGCCTACGACGCGGCGATCCATGCCAAGACGCTGGCCGGTCTGGCCGGCGAAGAGCTGTTCATCGAGCTGGCGCTGGAGGACCTGCGCCGCGCCGCCGACCTGTTCCGGCCGGTGTTCGACGCCAGCGGCCACGCCGATGGCTGGGTCTCGATGGAAGTCTCGCCGCTGCTGGCCGCGGACAGCGCCGGCTCGATCGCCGCCGCCCGGCAGATCCACGCCCAGGCCGGGCGCGACAACCTGTTCGTGAAGATTCCCGGCACACCCGAAGGCATCCCGGCGATCGAGGAGGCGATCTTTCTCGGCATCCCGATCAACGTGACCCTGCTGTTCTCCCGCGCGCATTATCTGGCGGCCGCCGAAGCCTGGATGCGCGGCATCGAGCGGCGTCTGGACGCCGGACTCGATCCGCGCGTGGGCTCGGTCGCCTCGCTGTTCATCAGCCGCTGGGACGTGGCCAGCAACGGCAAGCTGCCCGGGCCATTGCACAACCGGCTCGGCATCGCGGTGGCACGGCAGACCTATCGCGCCTATCGCGAACTGCTGGCCTCGGCGCGCTGGCAAAAGCTCGCCGCCGCCGGCGCGCAACCGCAACGCCTGCTGTGGGCCAGTACCGGCACCAAGGACCCGTCCGCATCCGATACCTTGTACGTCGGCACGCTGGCCGCACCGGACACCATCAACACCATGCCGGAAAAGACCCTGCTCGCATTCGCCGGCCACGGCCAGCTCGATGGCGTGATGGCGGTCGACGGCGGCGATGCCGAGGCGGTGCTGGCGCAGCTCGGCCGGCACGGCGTGGATGTCGATGCGCTGGCAGCCAATCTGCAGCAGGACGGCGCCCGGGCATTCGTCAAGTCATGGCAGCAACTGCTGCAGCGGATCGCCGACAAGGCCGGTACGCTCAACCGGAAATCACGGGAATCGATCGCCCCATGAATCAACCCGACCTCACCCTGCGCCCGCAGTGGCAGGCGCTGCATCAGCATTTCGCACAGATCGGCACGCAGCACCTGCGCGAGCTGTTCGCGGCCGACCCGCACCGCGGCGAGCAGCTGACCGCCGAAGGCGCCGGCCTGTATCTGGATTACTCCAAGCAGCGCGTGAATGCCCAAACCCTGCGCCTGCTGTGCGAGCTGGCCGAAGCCTGTGACCTGCCGCGGCGCATCGAGGCGATGTTCCGCGGCGAAAAGATCAACACCACCGAGAACCGCGCGGTGCTGCACGTGGCGCTGCGCGCGCCGGCCGGCGAGTCGATCCTGGTCGACGGCCATGACGTGGTGCCCGACGTGCATGCCGTGCTCGAGCGCATGGCCGCGTTCGCCGGACAGGTGCGCAGCGGCGCGTGGCGCGGGCATACCGGCAAGCCGATCCGCAACGTGATCAGCATCGGCATCGGCGGCTCGGACCTGGGGCCGGTGATGGCCTACGAGGCGTTGCGCGAATACAGCCGGCGCGAGATGACGTTCCGCTTCGTGTCGAACGTCGACGGCAGCGATTTCGTCGAAGCCACGTACGGCCTGGACGCGGCCGAAACGCTGTTCATCGTCTGCTCCAAGACGTTCACGACGCTGGAGACGCTGAGCAACGCGCACGCCGCGCGCGCCTGGTGCCTGCGCGCGCTCGGCGACGACAAGGCCATCGCGAAACACTTCGTCGCCGTCTCCACCAACGCCGCCGAAGTGGCGAAGTTCGGCATCGACACCGCGCACATGTTCGGCTTCTGGGACTGGGTCGGCGGGCGCTACTCGATGGAATCGGCGATCGGCCTGTCGACCATGCTGGCGGTCGGCGCCGATCGTTTCCGCGAGATGCTGGCCGGCTTCCACGCGATGGACGAACACTTCCGGCGCACCCCGCTGGAACGCAACCTGCCGGTGCTGATGGGCCTGCTGGGCATCTGGAACAGCAACTTCATCGATGCCGCCACGGTCGCCGTGCTGCCGTACGAGCAGTACCTCAAACGCTTCCCGGCGTACCTGCAGCAGCTGACGATGGAGAGCAACGGCAAGCAGGTGACGCTCGGCGGCGCCGAAGTGGATTACGCCACCGGACCGATCTACTGGGGCGAGCCGGGCACCAACGGGCAGCATTCGTTCTATCAGCTGATCCACCAGGGCACGCGCATCGTGCCGTGCGATTTCATCGGTTTCGGCCAGCCGCTGCATCCGCTGGCCGCGCAGCATGCCCATGGACAGCCGGCCGATCGACGGCCGGGCGGCGACCAGCACGATCTGCTGATCGCCAACCTGATCGCCCAGGGCGAGGCGCTGGCGTTCGGCAAGACGGCCCAGGAGGTGCGCGACGAAGGCACGCCCGAGGCACTGGTGGCGCACCGCACATTCGCCGGCAACCGGCCCAGCACGACGATCCTGGCCGCGCGCCTGACGCCGCATGTGCTCGGTGCCCTGATCGCGCTGTACGAACACAGCGTGTTCGTGCAGGGCGTGATCTGGGGCGTCGACTCGTTCGACCAGTGGGGCGTGGAGCTGGGCAAGCAGCTGGCGCAGACCACCATCGCCGAGCTGACCGCCGCGACCGAACCGTCGCTGCACCACGACAGCTCGACCAACATGCTGATCCGCCGTTACCGCCAGCTGCGCGACGGCAAGCCGCCGGCCGTTTCGTGATGCTGCCGCCAAGGAGCCCGCTGGCGGGCGATGCTTCTGCTTCTGGCCTTGGTCGGAGAAAAAGAGCATCGCCCGTCAGCGGGCTCCTGCCGGACAAGACAGTCGAGCCTGCGGGGCCGACAAATTTCCAGCAAAGGTCCACCGAAAGCATATGAGCCAGCAGATCAGTCCACTCGCCGGCAAGCCGGCACCGGAGTCGATCCTCGTCGACATCCCGCAGCTGCTGGCCGCCTACGTCGACCTGAGACCCGACCCCGGCGTGCCGGCGCAGCGCGTGGCGTTCGGCACTTCGGGCCATCGCGGCAGCGCGTTCGAGCGCAGCTTCAACGAAGCGCACATCCTGGCGATCAGCCAGGCGATCTGCGAGTACCGCAAGGTCAAGGGCATCGACGGCCCGCTGTTCATGGGTTTCGATACCCATGCGCTGTCGCTGCCGGCGTTCGAGAACGCGCTGGAGGTGCTGGCCGCCAACGGCGTCGAGACGATGATCGCGGCCGGCGGCGAGTTCACCCCGACCCCGGCGATCTCGCACGCGATCCTGGTCCACAACCGTGGCCGCACGAGCGGCCTGGCCGACGGCATCGTGATCACACCGTCGCACAATCCGCCGGACAACGGCGGCTTCAAGTACAACCCGCCCAACGGCGGCCCGGCCGACGCCGACATCACCGGCTGGGTGCAGCAGCGCGCCAACGCGCTGCTCGAAGCCGGCCTGAAGGGCGTCAAGCGCCTGCCGCTGGCGCAGGCGCGCGCGGCCGCCACGACGCATGAGCACGACTACCTCAACCACTACGTCGCCGACCTGGCCAGCGTCATCGACTTCGACATCATTCGCAGCGCCGGCGTGCGCATGGGCGTGGACCCGCTGGGCGGCGCCGGCGTGCATTACTGGGCGCCGATCGCCGAGCGCTACAAGATCGACCTCGGCGTGGTCAGCACCGTGGTCGATCCGCAGTTCGCCTTCATGAGCGTGGACTGGGACGGCAGGATCCGCATGGACCCGTCGTCGAAGTATGCGATGCAGCGGCTGATCGCCCTGAAGAACCGGTACGACGTGGCGTTCGCCTGCGACACCGACCACGACCGCCACGGCATCGTCACCCGCAGCAGCGGCCTGCTGGAACCGAACCATTACCTGTCGGTGCTGATCGACTACCTGTTCACCCACCGGCCGCAGTGGAGCGCGCGTGCGGCGGTGGGCAAGACCGTGGTCAGCACCGCGCTGATCGACCGTGTGGTGCAGCGGCTCGGGCGCAAGCTGTACGAAGTGCCGGTCGGTTTCAAGTGGTTTTCCGAAGGCCTGTTCGACGGCTCGCTCGGCTTCGGCTGCGAGGAAAGCGCGGGCGCCTCGCTGCTGCGCCGCGACGGCTCGGTATGGGCCACCGACAAGGACGGCCTGGTGCCCGCGCTGCTGTCGGCCGAGATCACCGCGCGCCAGGGCAAGGATCCGGGCCAGCTGTATGCGCAACTCACGCGCGAACTCGGCACGCCGTTTGCCGATCGCGTCGAAGCCGCCGCCACACCGGCGCAGAAGGCCCGCCTGGGCAAACTCTCGCCCGACCAGCTGCACGGCAAACGGCTGGCCGGCGAGACGATCACGCAGGTGCTGGACAAGGCACCGGGCAACCACGCGGCGATCGGCGGCATCAAGGCGATCGCCGCCAGCGGCTGGTTCGCCGCACGCCCTTCCGGCACCGAGGCGATCTACAAGATCTACGCCGAGAGCTTCCGGGACAAGGCACATCTGCAATCGATCCTGCGCGAGGCGCAGACGATCGTCGATACGGCCGTGGCCGAGGCATGACAGCCGGCGGCTTCCCTGTGCATCCCATATCCGCATCCGGTCAGGCACGCATGCGCGGACGAACCCGCGGCAAGGCCAGGCGTTTGCCAGGGACCACACTGCGATGATGGCAATTGGGCAATAATCCGGACTGCCGTACAGCCGCGAACCACCACCCCACTGGAGATAGTTCATGCCGTCGATCGATAGGCAACCGCGTTTTGCCGCACCGCTGCGCCGGATGCACTGGATCATGTTTGCCCTGGTGCTGCTGGCTTACCTTTTCATCAACCTGTTCGAGCTGTTTCCCAAGGGCAGCGCCACGCGCGCAAACATCCTGGCCTCGCACTTCGTGGCCGGCCTGGCCGTGCTGCTGCTGGTGCTGCCTCGCCTGTGGCTGCGCAGCCGGCATCCGCGACCGGCGATCACCCCGCCGCCCGGACACTGGGAAGAGTTGCTGAGCAAGCTCACCCATGCCGCGCTGTATCTGTTCCTGCTGGTGCAGCCGATCCTCGGCGTGATCACCCTGCAGGCCGGCGGCAAGGCGGTGACGCTGTTCGGCGTGACGGTGCTGCCGGTGCTGCAGGGAGTGGCCGATCGTGCGCTGTCGCACCAGCTGGAGAATATCCACGGCTGGATCGGCACCGTCTTCTACTACGTGATCGGACTGCATATCCTGGCTGCGCTCTGGCACCACTACCGCAGGCATGACGACACCTTGAAGCGGATGCTCTGAGCTGCCGCGCGGACGTTGGCCGACGCCTCACTTGCCGCACTGACCCGGGAGATCGCCCGCATGCACCCACGCCACTCCGAACGCCACCGCACCAGCCGCATGGGCTGGCTGCGCGCGTCCGTGCTAGGCGCCAACGACGGCATCGTCTCCACCGCCAGTCTGGTGCTGGGCGTGGCCGCCGCACATGCCGATCGACAGAACATCCTGATCGCCGGCATCGCCGGACTGGTTGCCGGCGCGATGTCGATGGCCGCCGGCGAATACGTGTCGGTGCATTCGCAGGCCGACAGCGAGCAGGCCGATCTGCAACGCGAACGGGCCGAGCTGCAGAACGACGTCGAGGGCGAACACAAGGAACTGGCGGCGATCTACGTGGGGCGCGGACTCGATCCCGCGCTGGCGAAAAAGGTCGCCGAGCAACTGATGCTCCACGACGCGCTGGATGCGCATGCCCGCGACGAGTTGGGCATCACCGAAGCGCTGCGGGCACGCCCGCTGCAGGCCGCCGCCGCCTCGGCGCTGAGTTTCGCGGTGGGCGCCGCGTTGCCGCTGCTGGTGGTCCTGCTGGCCCCCGCGGCGGGCTTGCTGGCATCAGTCTTCATCACCTCGTTGCTGTTCCTGGCGCTGCTTGGCGGGCTGGCGGCACGCACCGGCGGTTCCAGCGTCGGCACGGGCATCATGCGCATCACGTTCTGGGGCGCGCTGGCGATGACGGTCACGGCAGGCGTCGGCATGCTGTTCGGCGTGGCCGGCTGAACGGCCATCGCGCATCGCACGACTTCACGGCAGAACCACTCGCACGCGATCACTCTGGAACGCGATGTTGAACCCCGTTCAACGGGTCGGCCATCTCCATGTCCGCGTCACCGCTCCATCCGCACGCCACCTCTGTGCCCGGGTTTGCCGCAGAACGTCCTGGCGCCGGCTGCGTCAAGGTGCGGGGCATCGATGCCGGCGCGGAACCCATGATCGCGCCGTCCGTCTCTCGCGCCGTCAAGCTGGAACACGGAGTCCCCACGCCATGAACGAGAAAACACTCGACCCGGACCTGCTGCACAGGATGGACGCCTACTGGCGCGCCGCCAACTATCTGGCGGTGGGACAGATCTACCTTCGCGACAATCCGCTGCTGAAACGACCGCTGGCACTGGGCGACGTCAAGCACATGCTGCTGGGGCACTGGGGCACCACGCCCGGGCAGAACTTCATCTACGTGCATCTGAACCGGGTCATCCGGAAATACGACCTGGACATGATCTACATCTCCGGCCCCGGCCACGGCGGTCCGGCCGTCGTCGGCAACACGTACCTGGAGGGTACCTACAGCGAGGTCTACCCCGACATCAGCCGGGACGAAGCCGGCCTGCAGAAGCTCTTCAAGCAGTTCTCCTTTCCAGGCGGCATTCCCAGCCACGCCTCGCCCGAATGTCCGGGCTCGATCCACGAGGGCGGCGAGCTGGGCTACTCGCTCAGCCATGCGTTCGGCGCGGTGTTCGACAACCCGCAGCTGATCGTCGCCTGCGTCGTCGGCGACGGCGAGGCGGAAACCGGGCCACTGGCCACGGCGTGGCATTCCAGCAAGTTTCTCGATGCGGCAACCGATGGCGCGGTGCTGCCGATCCTGCACCTGAACGGCTACAAGATCGCCAACCCCACCGTGCTCGCACGCATCAGCCGGGAAGAGCTCGAACAGCTGCTGCGCGGCTGCGGCTGGACGCCGATCTTCGTCGAGGGTCACGAGCCCGCACCGATGCACGAGGCGATGGCGACCGCCCTGGATGCGGCGATCGGGCAGATCCAGGCGATCCAGCGCGACGCCCGCGAGCAGGGCAATCCCGCCCGTGCGCGCTGGCCGATGATCGTGCTGATCTCGCCCAAGGGCTGGACCGGGCCGAAGATGGTCGATGGCCTGCCGGTCGAAGGCACCTTCCGCGCACACCAGGTGCCGATCGCGGTGTCGGCCGCCACGCCACCGGAACACCTGCGCCAGCTCGAGGACTGGCTGCGCAGTTACCGGCCCGCGGAGCTGTTCGACGCACGCGGCCGGCTGCGTCCGGAACTGGCCGCCCTGGCGCCGGCCGGCACACGCCGCATGGGCGCCAATCCGCACGCCAACGGCGGCATCGTGCTGCGCGAGCTGCGCATGCCGGACTTTCGCGACTACGCCTGCGCGGTGCCCGCACCCGGCACGCGCGGCATCGGCGATACGCATGTGCTGGGTCCGTTTCTTCGCGACGTGGCAAGGCTCAACGACGCCCAGCGGAATTTCCGCGTATTCGGCCCCGACGAGACGCTCTCCAACGGACTGGCGTCGCTGTTCGAAGCCAGCGCGCGGCAGTGGGACGCCGCCATCGCGCCGAACGACGAGTTCCTCGCGCCCAGCGGCCGGGTGATGGAAATGCTCAGCGAACACCAGTGCGAAGGCTGGCTGGAGGGCTACCTGCTGACCGGGCGCCATGGCCTGTTCAACTGCTACGAGGCATTCATCCACATCGTCGACTCGATGTTCAACCAGCACGCCAAGTGGCTCAAGGTCAGCGCCGGCCTGCCGTGGCGCCGCCCGATCGCCTCGCTCAACTACCTGCTGGCCTCGCACGTATGGCGGCAGGACCACAACGGCTTCTCCCACCAGGATCCCGGCTTCATCGATCACGTGGTGAACAAGAAGGCCTCGGTGGTGCGGGTCTATTTGCCGCCGGATGCGAACTGCCTGCTGTCGGTGATGGACCACTGCCTGCGCAGCCGCCACTACGTCAACGTGGTGATCGCCGGCAAGCACCCGGCGCCGCAGTGGCTGGACATGGACGCCGCGGTCAGGCACTGCAGTGCCGGCATCGGCATCTGGCCGTGGGCCGGCAACGACCAGGATGCGGCGGCACCGGACGTGGTGATGGCGTGCTGCGGCGACGTGCCCACGCTGGAGACACTGGCTGCGGTGTCGATCCTGCGCGAGCATCTGCCCGCGCTGCGCGTGCGCGTGGTCAACGTGGTCGACCTGATGCGCCTGCAGCCGCAAAGCGAGCACCCGCACGGCCTGGACGACACCGACTTCGACGCGCTGTTCACCCGCGACAAGCCGGTGATCTTCGCCTTCCACGGCTATCCGTGGCTGATCCACCGGCTGACCTACCGCCGCAGCAATCACCACAACATCCACGTGCGCGGCTACAAGGAGGAAGGCACCGTGACCACGCCGTTCGACATGACCGTGCTGAACGAGCTGGACCGCTTCCATCTGGTGATGGACGCCGTCGACCGCCTGCCGCAGACCGGCGACCGCGGCATCTACCTGAAGCAGCTGCTCGAGGACAAGCTGGTCGAGCACAAGGAGTACATCGACCGACACGGCCGGGATCTGCCGGAAATCCGCGACTGGACGTGGCGTCCTGCGTCATGACCGCGCCCGCGCACGGATGCCGCAAGGGTCCGGCCATGAAACCCCGGGCCGATCCTGCGCCGCCATCCGCGACAGCGCACACACGGCATCGATAGCCCGCAGGACATGCGCAAGGCGCGGATAACCGCGCCTTGCGCCTTGTGCATGCCCGTGCCGGGAGCGCCGGGACGGCGGCTCAGTTGCGCGACTGCAGCTTCGACAGCAGGCGCAACAACTCCAGGTACAGCCAGACCAGGGTGACGATCAGCGCGAACGCGCCGTACCACTCCATGTACTTCGGCGCCCGGGCGTTGACGCCCTGCTCGATCATGTCGAAGTCGAGGATCAGGTTGAGCGCGGCGATCACCACCACGACCGCGCTGAAGCCGATGCCGAGGCCGCTGTGGCCGTTGATGAAACCCATCGAATGGCCGAAGAAGCCCATCACCATGTCGGCCAGGTACAGCAGGAATACGCCGCCGGTGGCGGCAACCACGCCGAGCTTGAATTTCTCGGTGGCGCGGATCAGTCCGCTGCGATAGGCCATCAGCAGCGCGGCCATCACGCCGAAGGTGAGGCCGACCGCCTGCATCACGATGCCGGGATAGCGCATCTCGAAGATGGCCGACAACCCGCCGATGAAGAGCCCTTCCGCCAGTGCGTACAGCGGCGCGGTATAGCCCGCCCAGGTCTTCTTGAAGATGGTGACCATCGCCAGCACCAGGCCGCCGAGCGCACCGCCCAGCATCAAGGGCATCATCGTCGGCAGGCTGGCCGGGCCATGGAACTGGCCCCAGCTGACCATCGCCCCGATCAGGGCCAGCACCAGCAGCAGACCGGTCTTGTTGACCGTGCCGTTGATCGTCATGACGTCGTCGCCATGCGCCACCAGCGCGCCGCTGGCGGCGTCGAGAAAGGTGTTCTTGTTGAGTGCCGGGTTGCCGCTTTGCATGATGAGCTCCTGTGATCTGCCGACCATCGTAGCCGGCCTGCCGCAGGTCTGGTACCCGTGGATGGTCCCGCCGGCTCGGCGGCCTGCGCCGATAGGTCGCGCCCGGCCGGGCGCGAACCGGCATGCCGCCACGCACAAACTACGCGACAATACGACAATGCCGAATGTCGCGGAGTTCCGATGAACCCTTCCACCCTGCGTATCGCCACCCGCAAGAGCATGCTCGCGCTGTGGCAGGCCGAACATGTGGCCGGGCTGCTGCGCGCGGCACATCCCGGACTGGCGGTGACACTGGTGCCGATGACTACCCGCGGCGACGAGATCCTGGATCGGCCGCTGGCGACGGTCGGCGGCAAGGGACTGTTCCTGAAAGAACTCGAAGTGGCGATGCTGGAGGGCCGCGCCGATCTGGCCGTGCACTCGCTGAAGGACGTGCCGGCCCAGCTCGAAGCGGGCTTCACGCTGCCGGCGATCCTGCCGCGGGCGAATGCGGCCGACGCGTTCGTCAGCAACCGCTACGCCAACCTCGCCGCGCTGCCGCCCGGTGCCCGGGTCGGCACCTCGTCGTTGCGCCGGCAGGCGCAACTGCGCGCGCTGCGGCCGGACTTGGCGCTACTGGACCTGCGTGGCAATGTCGGCACCCGGCTGGGCAAGCTCGACAACGGCGATTACGACGCCATCGTGCTCGCCTGCGCCGGGCTGGAACGGCTTGGCCTGGCCTCGCGCGTCCGCGCCCGGCTGGCCGCTCCCGACTGGCTGCCGGCGCCGGGCCAGGCGGCGATCGCGATCGAGGCTCGCAGCGACCAGCCCGCCGTGCTGGCGCTGCTGGCCGCACTGGACGACGCCGACACGCGACTGACCGTCACTGCCGAGCGGGCGATGAACCAGGCGCTGGGCGGCAGCTGCACGGTGCCGGTCGGCGCCTGGTGCATGCTCACCGAACACGGCCTGCATCTGTGCGGGCTGGTGGGCGATGCGGCCAGCGGCAGGTTGCTGCTGGCCGAAGCCGGCGGCACCACGGACCAGGCCGTCGCACTGGGCCAGCAGGTGGCGGCGGCGTTGCTGGCGCAAGGCGCGGACGAACTGCTCGCCCGCTGACGAAGTCCGCCGGGAAAACCCGCGGAGCCCGCTCGCGGGTCGGTCATGCACGGACGGGCGGCTCAGAAGCTGTACACCAGATTGGTAGTGGCCAGGGTGTCGGTTTTCTTGATGCCGGCAAGCACGTCGCTGTTGCGACGCACCTGGAACCCCACCTTCAGCGCCAGCTTCCGGGTCATGCTGACTGCCAGACCGGCATCGTTCTGCAGGTAAGTGTTCTTGGAGCCCGCTTCCATCAGGAACGTGTCCTCGAACGATGTGTTCTCGGTCAGCCTGAACTTGTAGTTGGCCTGGCCGCGGGCGACCATTTCGCTGCGGGTCGACTGCGGCTGCTGCACGCTGGCGCCATTGACCGCCACGGCCTGATCGGCCGGACGGTATTTCTTGTAGCCGGGACCGATCTCGAAAGACAGCTCTTTGCGGGAGTCCTTCAGGGCGATGTAGCCGTAGCCCAGCGATACCACGCCCTGCCAGATGTTTGCGCCGAAATCGTCATGCTCGTAACGGGCGGCGCCCACGATGTAGCTGCGTGGATCGAGCTTGAGACCCACCGACGCGCCGCCGTCATAGCGGTTGGCGGTGGTATTGAACCGGGTCAGGGTATTGCCCGATGCATCGACCACTTTCTGCTGGCTCTTGGAGCGCAGGGCATCAAGGAAGAAATTGTTCTTCCACTGATCGTTTTCCTGGTTCAGCCCCAGCTTGGTATTGATGTTCTGCGACCGCGAGTTGCCGGTGGTCGAGGCGAAGCCGAACTCGCCCGAACCGCTCCAGCCGCCATGGCTGGCTGCCGTATCGGCGTCGGCATTGGCGGGTGCGGCGTCCTGGGACTGTGCCGCAAAACTCGCGAAAGTTGCCAGCGCGAGGCCTGCAAGCAGGATCTTTTTCATCGGAGGGGCAATCCATTTGTCTGATCGAACTGGCTGACTACCCTAGCGGGATGGTTTGAACTTGCAATGAACGACCGCGGCAGACACGCCATGACTTGCGGCCGCGGCAGGCCGCGACCATGCTAGGAATCCGCCGCTTCATGTCCTCGTGAGCCCCATGGATCGCTACGAACGCATACTGACCCTGCACCGCCTGCTGAAATCGGCGCACTACCCGATTCCCCTGTCGCGTCTGCTCGGCGAACTGGAGTGCTCGCGCGCGACGCTGTACCGCGACGTCGCCTTTCTGCGCGATGCGCTGGGCGCGCCGATCGAAAGCGCCGGCAGCGAACAGGCCGCGTTTCGCTACGAAGCCGGCGAAGGCGAGCGCTTCGAGCTGCCGGGCCTGTGGCTGACCTCCGACGAACTGGCCGCGCTGCTGGCATTGAACGAGCTGATCAGCCGCTCTGGTCCGGGCGTGCTGGCCGGGGCGCTGGCGCCGTTCAGGGCGCGCATCGAGGGTCTGCTGTCCGACCACGGCAGCGGCAAGGCGCTGCCTGTCGAGCGGATCCGGGTAATCCCCTGGGGCGAACGCAAACTCGACCAGCAGACCTTCCGGATCGTCGCCGGCGCGGTACTGGAACGGCGCCAGCTGCGCTTTCGCTACCGCGCGCGCACCACCAATGCCGACAGCCGCCGCCAGGTTTCGCCGCAACGGCTGACCCATTACCGCGACAACTGGTACCTGGACGCGTGGGATCACGATCGCCAGGCGCTGCGCAGCTTCGCGGTCGACCGCATCGTCGAGGCGCAGGCACTGGAGCCGGCTGCCACCGACGTGGCCGAGAGCGACCTGAACGAACTGCTGGCCTCCAGTTACGGCATCTTCGCCGGCAAGCCCAGGGCATGGGCCACCATCCGCTTTTCGCCGCACGCGGCGCGCTGGGTCGCCGACGAGCACTGGCATTCGCAACAGAAGGGCGAATGGCTGCCCGATGGCCGATACGAGCTGAAACTGCCGTACTCCAATTCGAAGGAGTTGCTGATGGACGTGCTCAAGTACGGCCCTGATGCGGAAATCGTCGCACCGCTGTCGCTGCGCGAGGAAATGAAGATCCTGCTGCAGCTGGCACTCGGCGGCTACCAGCAGCCGGCGGGTTGAGCGGTGCAGGACGCCGATATCGCCAGTGCCGCGCCAGTGCCGCGCAAGCCCAGCGTGGCGCTGGCGCTCGGTGCCGGCGGCGCGAAGGGTCTGGCGCATATCGGCGTGATCGAGGAAATCGAGCGCCAGGGTTTCGAGATCGTGGCCATCGCCGGCAGCTCGATGGGCGCGCTGATCGGCGGCATCCATGCAGCCGGCAAGCTCGACGTGTACCGCAATTGGGTCTGTGCGCTGGCCAGACTCGACGTGCTCAGACTGGTCGACTGGACGTTTACCGGCGGCGGCCTGATCAAGGGCGAGAAGATCATCGAGACCATGCGCGCGCTGATCGGCGACGTGCGGATCGAAGACCTGCCGCTGGCCTTCACCGCGGTGGCCACCGACATCGAGCGCGGCCGCGAGGTATGGCTGAGCAGCGGCTGCCTGTTCGACGCAATCCGTGCCTCGATCGCGATCCCCACGGTGTTCCGTCCGCACATCATCGACGGTCGCCACCTGGTCGACGGGGCGCTGCTGAACCCGGTGCCGGTGACGCCGCTGATCCGCGACGGCGCCGACTACCTGGTTGCGGTCAGCGTGGACGGCCCGGCGGCGGCGATCGCGCAGCCGGAGCCGCCGCTCCACCCGGAGACAGCCGAAAACGGTTATCGGCATCGTATCGGCGAATTCATCGGCCGGCTGATTCCGCATGGCGAAAGCCGCCCGCGCGAGCCGGGCACGTTCGAGCTGCTGCTGCAGTCGATGGACCTGATGCAGGCGAACCTGTCGCGGCTGCGTCTGGCCGCCTACGAACCGGACCTGCTGATCCAGTTGCCGCACAACATGGCGCTCGCCTACGAGTTCTATCGTGCGCGTGAACTGATCGAGCTGGGCCGCATGCAGGCGCGCGAGGCCATGGCGGGCTGGCCGCGGGCCGGCGCGGCGCAGCGCCAGGAGCCCGGACCCTGAAAACCACACCGCGCATCAGCGCGGGCCGTGCGTATGCAGCCAGTTTTCCAGGTACGCCTTCAACGCCACCGCGTTGTTGTGCTCCTCGTCGCGCGCGCCGTAGAGCAGGGTGACGGTGCTCCTTGCCGCCCGCTCGGCCAGCGGGCGCCAATGTTCGACACCGGCATCCAGCTCGGCGGCATAGCGATGGCGAAAGCCGTCCCAGCGTGCCGGTTCGTGGCCGAACCATTGCCGCAACGCCGTCGAGGGCGCCAGTTCCTTCGCCCACAGATCCAGCGGGACCGTCTCCTTGCTCAGCCCGCGTGGCCACACCCGATCGACCAGCACGCGATAGCCATCGGCTTTCGCGGCTGGTACATAGACACGCTTGATGGCAATACCCATGCGCGTTGTCCCAGCGGTAGACGCCAAGCATACGACAACCCGCGGATTTCCTGCAGAAGCCTGCATCGGTGGCGATGCCGTCGCCACCGGTCAGGACCCTTGCAGCTCCTCGACTTCCGTGACCTTGCCCCGGCGCATCAGCCACGCCACTCCGCGCAGGTCGGCCAGGCCGACCCACAGGCGATCCAGCATGCCGTACTTGGAGACCCCGGCGGTGCGCGGGCGGTGGCCGACCGGCACGCTCCGGCAGGCAAAGCCGGCACGCTTGACCAGCGCCGGCAGATAACGGTGCATGTGGTCGAAGTAGGGCAGACGCAGAAACACTTCGCGCTCGAACAGTTTCAGCCCGCAACCGGTATCCGGGGTTGCGTCCCGCAGCATGCGCGAACGCACCGCATTGGCGACTTTCGAGGAGATGCGCTTGTTGAAGCTGTCGCGGCGGGTGGTGCGCCAGCCGGCGAACAGGCGAATGTCCGCCGCCGCCCCCTCCCGTGCGGCAAGCAGCTTGAGGATGTCGGCCGGATCGTTCTGGCCATCGCCGTCCAGCGTGGCGATCCACGGCGACCGGGCCGCACGCACACCGTTCCACACGGCGGTGCTCTGCCCGCTGCGCGTAACGTGATGCAGCACACGCAGCTCCGGGTAACGGGCGGCTTGCTCGGCGGCCAGCACCGCACAGCTGTCGTCGCTGGACTGGTCGTCGACGTAGATGATCTCGAACTCGAGACGGCCGCGCAGCGCGGCGGCAATTTCGGCCAGCAGCGGCGGAATGTTGTCGCGCTCGTTGAACACGGGAACGACGACGGAAAGTTGCGGCATGGGGGCCAGTCCGAGGGATGCGATGAGCGGGCAATTATCGCCGATGCCGCCGCCCTGTAGGCACTCTGTTCGCTGTCAAGCGATTTTCAGTGTTGTGGAGCCCGCTCGCGGGCGATGCTTCTGCTCTGAATGCAGTCGGAGAGATCAAAGCAACGGCATCGCCCGCAAGCGGGCTCCTTGTACGGAATCTCCCACAAAGCCATCGCGCACTTCGATGCGCTCCGGCATCGGAAGCGACTCAGCGGAGCTTGCCGAGAATGCCGTCCAGTTCGTCATTGCTGTGATAGTGGATCACCAGCTTGCCGCGACCGCCGCGACCCTGCGCCAGTTCGACCCGGGTGGCGAAACGCTCGCCCAGTTCACGCTCCAGATCGGCAATGTTCGGATCACGCGGTGGTGCGCTTTTAGCCTTGCCATTCGGTGCCTGCTGCGCACGGCGGACGGCTTCCTCCAGCTCGCGCACGCTCAGGCCGCGGCGCGTCGCCTCCAGCGCCAGCCGCTCGGCGTCGTGCTCGGGCAGGGTCAGCAGGCAACGCGCATGCCCCATTTCCAGTCTGCCTTCGTCCAGCAATTTCTTGATCGAGGTGGGCAGCTCGGTCAGCCGCAGCAGGTTGGACACGCTCGCGCGCGAGCGACCCACCGCATCGGCGGCCTGCTGATGGGTGAGGTCGAAATCGTCGATCAGGCGCTTCAGCGCGTCGGCTTCTTCCAGCGGCGTGAGATCTTCGCGCTGGATGTTCTCGATCAGCGCCATCGCCGGCACCGACGCCTCCGGCACCTGCTTGACCAGGACGGGCAGTTCGGCCAGCTGCGCCCGTTGCGCCGCGCGCCAGCGACGTTCGCCGGCGATCAGCTCGTAACTGTTCCGGCCCAGTGCGCGCACCACGACCGGCTGGATCAGGCCCTGCGCCCTGATCGAGGCGGCCAGCTCGTCAAGCGCCTCGTCGTTCCAGTGCCGCCTTGGCTGATACTTGCCCGGCAGGATCTGCTGGATCGGCAGCATGCGCAGCTCTCCTTCCTGCCCGATCACCGATGGCGAAGCCTCGCCCGCACCGCCAAGCAGGGCATCGAGCCCGCGTCCCAATCCACGTTTCTTCGCAGCGGCCATGCTCTATTCCTGATGGTTGGCGGCCGACGCCCCGAGCGTCGTGCCGCTGCCGTGTGCCGACGGTTCTTCGATGTCTTCGATTGTCTCGATCGGTTCGCTGCGCGGCAACCCGCGCTCGCGCCGGATCATTTCACCGGCCAGTCCGACGTAGGCAATCGCGCCGCGCGAACTGCGGTCGTACAGGTGGATCGGCTGGCCGTGGCTGGGGGCCTCGGCCAGACGCACGTTGCGCTGGATGATCGAGCGCAACACCTTGTCGCCGAAGTGCTGGGTGAGCTGTGCGGAGACCTCGTTGCCGAGATTGTTGCGCACGTCGTACATGGTGCGCAGCAGGCCCTCGATTTCCAGCGCGGGATTCAGCCGCTGGCGCACCGCATTGATCGTGTCGAGCAGGCTGGACAGGCCTTCCAGTGCGAAGTATTCGCACTGCACCGGGATCAGCACGCCGTGGGCGGCCGTCAACGCATTCAGGGTCAGCAGGTTCAGCGATGGCGGACAGTCGATCAGGATGGTCTGGTAACCGGCTGCGATCTTCGCCAGTTGCTCCTTCAGGCGGTGTTCGCGCGCCAGCGCGTCCATCAGCTTCAGCTCGGCGGCGGTAAGGTCGCCATTGCCCGGAAGCAGGTCGTAATGACCAGCCGTCGGTACGACCGCTTTGGCGATGTCCGCTTCTTCCAGCAGCACTTCGCAGCCGCTGGGCCGGGCCTCGCGCTTGTTGACGCCCGAGGCCATCGTCGCATTGCCCTGCGGATCCAGGTCGACCAGCAATACCCTGCG
This sequence comes from Lysobacteraceae bacterium, assembly GCA_028871555.1. Lineage (GTDB taxonomy): Bacteria > Pseudomonadota > Gammaproteobacteria > Xanthomonadales > Rhodanobacteraceae > Rhodanobacter. Next base: position 25,984 of record JAGWNA010000005.1, on the reverse strand, counting down.
CTTTGCGGCAGCCAGCGCGGCAGCAAGATTGACGGCAGTGGTGGTCTTGCCGACGCCGCCCTTCTGGTTGGCGACAGCGATGATACGGGCCATGAATGGATAACTACCGTACGCATGAGGGTTCTGGAGCGGGCTCCTAGTGTAATGCCTCGCCCGGGCCTGCGCTCCCCGACCGGCAAGGCCCGCCCCGGCTGCGCTCAGGCGTCGATGCGCATGCCGTTTTGCGCGTCGAACAGATGCAGCCGCCCCAGCGCCAGCCCCAATGCCACGGTACTGCCCGGCTCCGGCAGGGCGCGTGGTGAAACCCGCGCCACCAGCGCCTGCCCTCCAAGGCGCAGGTTCAGAAAGATCTCGTTGCCGACCGGTTCGGGCACTTCCAGCCGGGCGCTGAGGGCCGCCGGCCCGGCATCCTGCGGCTGCAGGTCTTCCGGGCGGATACCCAGCACCACGTCACGCCCGCACCACGCCTGCCACGTCGCGGCTTGCGGCGGCTCGCCCAATTCGATGTCACCGTGCGCCGTGGCGAATTTCCAGCCATGCTCGATCCGCAGCTTCCCATGCAGCAGATTCATCGCCGGACTGCCGATGAAGCCGGCGACGAACAGGTTGGCCGGGCGGTCGTACAGGTTCATCGGCGAGTCGATCTGCTGGATCACTCCGCCATCGAGCACCACGATGCGCTGGCCCAGCGTCATCGCCTCGATCTGGTCGTGCGTGACATAGATCATGGTGGCCTTGAGTTGGCGGTGCAGGCGCGCGATTTCCACCCGCATCGACAGCCGCAGCTTGGCGTCCAGATTGGACAGCGGCTCATCCAGCAGGAACACCTTCGGATCGCGTACCAGCGCACGCCCCAGCGCCACGCGCTGGCGCTGGCCGCCGGACAGGGCGGCCGGACGCGAGGTCAGCCGCTGTTCCAGCTCCAGCGTTCTGGCCGCACGGGCGACGCGTTGCTTGATGTCCGCCGGCTTGTGCCCGCGCAGGCGCAGGCCGAAGCCCAGGTTCTCGGCCACCGTCATGTGCGGATACAGCGCGTAGTTCTGGAACACCATCGCGATGTCGCGATCTTTCGGCGCAACTTCGTTGACCACGCGGCCGTCGATGCTCAGCGTGCCGCCGCTGATCGTTTCCAGCCCTGCGATCATCCGCAGCAAGGTGGTCTTGCCGCAACCGGAAGGGCCAACCAGCACCAGCAACTCGCCGTCGGCGATATCGAAGCTGGCTCCGGCCACGCCCACATTGCCATTCGGATAGACCTTGCGCAGCTGGTCCAGACTGACGGTTGCCATCGGCATCTCCGGTACGTTTGGCCAGGGCGGCCGGACTCCCTTCAAGCATGCGCCTGTGTGCACATCGGCGGAGGGTTCGGTTATTCTGCCTGTGTAATCGTTTACAGCAAGCCCGTTGAATCGCCAAGGAGCCCCATGACCGGCAGCAGTTACCGCTTTCCCGATGGCTTCCACTGGGGCGCCGCCACCTCGGCCTATCAGATCGAAGGCTCCCCGCTCGCCGACGGGGCCGGCCCGAGCATCTGGCAACGCTTCGCGCATACGCCGGGCATGATGGCCAACGGCGATACCGGTGATGTCGCCTGCGATCACTACCGGCGCTACAAGGATGACGTGCAATTGATGCGCGCGCTGGGCTTGCAGGGATACCGCTTCAGCATCAACTGGGCGCGCGTGCTGCCCGAGGGCATCGGGCCGGTCAACCCGAAGGGACTGGATTTCTATTCGCGGCTGGTCGACGAGCTGCTTGAAAACGGCATCGTGCCGAACGCGACGCTGTTCCATTGGGATCTGCCGGCCGCACTCGACGACCGCGGCGGCTGGCTCAACCGCGACAGCGCGTACTGGTTCGCCGAGTACGCCGAGGTGATGTTCAAGGCACTGGACGACCGGGTGCCGCGCTGGTCCACCCTCAACGAGCCGTGGGTGGTCACCGATGGCGGCTATCTGCACGGGGTCCTGGCGCCAGGACATCGCAACAAGTTCGAAGCGCCGATCGCCGCGCACAACCTGATGCGTGCCAGCGGCGCCGGCATCCAGGCCTATCGCGCGCACGGCAAGCACGAGATCGGCGTGGTGTTCAACATCGAGCCCAAGTACCCGGCCTCGGACAGCGCCGAGGATCTCGCCGCCACCGGCCGCGCGCATGCCTACATGAATCTGCAGTTCGCCGACCCGGCGCTGCTCGGCAGCTATCCGCCGGAACTGAGGGAAATCTTCGGCGATGCGTGGCCGGATTTCCCCGCCGACGACTTCGCGCTGACCCGGCAGGAGGTCGATTTCGTCGGCATCAACTACTACACCCGCGCAGTGGTCAGGCACGACCCGGACGCGTATCCGCTGAAGGCCGTGCCGGTGCACCAAGCCAACCGGACCCATACCGAGACCGGCTGGGAAGTCTTCGAACAGGGCCTGACCGAAACGCTGCTCTGGTTCAGGGCGCGCTACGGGGACATTCCACTGTACGTCACCGAAAACGGTTCGGCCTTCTATGATCCGCCGGTGTCCGAAGAGGCCGTGCTCAGCGATCCGTTGCGCACGGACTATCTGCGCAAGCACCTGCAGGCACTGCACCACGCGATCGCGGCGGGGGTGAACCTGAAGGGTTACTATGCCTGGTCGCTGATGGACAACCTGGAATGGTCGCTGGGTTTCTCCAAGCGTTTCGGGCTGTACCACGTCGACTTCACCACCCAGCAGCGCACGCCCAAGGCCAGCGCGAAGCTGTATGCGCAGGTGATCGCCAGCAACGGCAGCGCGCTGGACACGCTATAGGTGTGTGTGGAGCCCGCTCGCGGGCGATGCTCCTGCTCTGAATCCAGCTGCTTCGAAAACCAAGAGCATCGCCCGCGAGCGGGTTCCGGACGGATTGCACGACGCCGGTAGGAGCACACCCTGTGCGCGATGCCCTTGTCGGGGTGCCGGCGAAGAGCATTCGCCCACACGGTGGGCTCCTACGCACACACACGCGCACACACATGGCAGCGACGGGCCTCAGGCGCGCGCCAGCACCAGCAGATGGCGCTCGGCCGGCAACTCCGGCACCGTCAGCGCATGCACGGCGCGCACTTCGAAGCCGGGCGGGATGCCCGGCAATTCGTCGTCCGGCAGCTTGCCTTTCATCGCCAGCCAGACGCCGCCCGGTGCCAGCAGATGGCCACCCCAAGCGAGCATGTCGGCGAGGCTGGCGAACGCGCGCGCGGTGATGCAGTCGAACTGGCCCTGCACGTCCTCGACACGCGACTGCACGGCACGCACGCCGTCGAGCTTGAGGGCACGGATCGCCTCGCGCAGGAAACGCACCTTCTTGCCGTTGGAATCGACCAGCAGGATTTCCCGCCCGGGCACCGCGATCGCCAATGGAATGCCCGGCAAGCCCGGGCCGGTGCCCAGATCGGCCAGCGTGGCGCCCTGCACGTGAGGCAGGATCGCCAGCGAATCGAGCAGGTGCCGAGTGATCATTTCCGCGGCATCGCGGACCGCGGTGAGGTTGTAGGCGGCGTTCCAGCGCTCCAGCAATGCCTGGTAGTCGAGCAACCTTGGCACCGCTTCGGCCGGCAAGGTCAGGCCCAGTCCGGCGATGCCTCGTTCCAGTCGGGCCTGCAAGGCGGCACGCGCGGTCATGACGTTTCCGGTGTGGTGATCGGGATGCGGCAGTATCCGGGACGGACGATCACGATGCCAGCGGCATCCGAGTGGATGCGCCCTGCCGGGCGCACCATAAAGAAAACCCGCCGAAGCGGGTCGCAAGACTCTCAAATCCCCTGTGGCGCGGGCGCTCTGGGTCGCCCTGGCGCGATTCGTGATGGTTCGATCCCTGATTCAGACGTTGTCGAGCTCGACCCGGGTCACCATCATCCCGCGCTCACGCAGCGCGTTGTTCAAGGATAGTTTGAGGCGCCTGCCCAGATCGCGACGATTGCCGGGGTCGGCGCCGGACTCGACCTGCAATGCCTCCTGGGCACCGCGCCGGATCAGCTGATCCACCTGCTCGAACACCGCATCGGCACGCTCCGGCTCCAGTACCTGCCAGTACACCGTACCGCGCATGTCGCCGGCGTCGGCACAAGGCTCCTCAAAGCGCAGCGTCTGGCCAGCCAAGTCGATCTTGTGCACCACCCGGTCGCGCAGCGGCAGCACCAGGTGAATGCCCGGCTGCAGCAACCTTGCCATTTTGCCGTGCCGGTAAAGACTGTACACCTGACCGACCGGCACGCGCCTGATCGCACTGGCCATCAAAACGGCGGAAAAGACCAAGGGTAATGTCAGGAGGATCAACATGATCGTAAATACAATGACTTGCCTATGTTTTGTTCGTCTGCATCGACAGATAAAGGGTACAGCCGCTTGAGTCCGCTAATATTAACCCCGATTTAACGATAAAATGACCTTCCATGCAATGCGCAAGAATGCGGCAAGGTTCGCAATTCCTGCAGCTTGGCCACCCATCGCCACGGTCTGGCTTTGCGTTCGTTGCTGCGCTGCCACAGCGTCGTCCGGTCTGCCCTGATTGCCGTAACACCGTGTCCGCGACGAATTCCATACAGATCTCACGACGAGCATGCAAAACCATTTTGCGACGCAGCATATCCCTGGTTTACCAGTGCTTTACAAACCCTCATGAAAACGATTACGTTGCTGCCACATCAGGGTTTCAGAATCTCCGGTCCCTACTCCTATGTCGGCAGCAACGATCAAAGATGTAGCTCGCGAGGCCAAGGTTTCCGTAGCCTCGGTATCGCGCGCCATGAATGGCGGCAGCGGGGTGACCGCCGAAACCAGTGAGCGCATCCACGCGGCCGCCAGCCGCCTGCAATACATCCCGCATGCAGCCGCGCGCATGCTGATCACCCGACGCAGCAATACCATCGGCGCACTGCTGCCGGATCTGTACGGCGAGTTCTTTTCCGAGTTGATCCGCGGCATCGATCTGGCCGCGCGTGCGCGCGGTTTCCACCTGCTGGTATCCAGCTCGCACGACGGCGCCCAGGAAGCGGCGGCGGCCGTGCGCTCGATGCAGGGTCGCGTCGACGGCCTGCTGATCCTGTCGGCGCGGGTCGACGCGGCATTCCTTCGCGCCAACTTGCCCAAGGCCCTGCCTGTCGTGCTGATCAACAGCGCCGTGAAGAGCAAGGCCTATACCGTGCTCAACGTCGACAACTTCGCTGGCGCCAGCGCGATGGTGCAGCACCTGCTCGCTGCCGGCCATTCCAGCGTGGCCTTCATTGCAGGTCCGGCAAGCAACTTCGATGCGCAGCAGCGCGAAGAGGGTTACCGCGCGGCGATGGCGAGCCGCGCACCGAGCGCACCGATCCATATCGTCGCGGGCGACTTCACCGAGGAATCGGGTTACCGCGCCGGGCGCGAACTGCTGGCACAGGAGACGCGCCCGCGTGCCGTGTTCGCCGCGAACGACATGATGGCGGTGGGCTGCCTGACCGCATTCAAGGAGGCGGGACTGCATGTCCCGCAGGACATCGCGCTGGCCGGTTTCGATGACATTCCGGTCGCACGCTACGTCACCCCGCCGCTGAGCACGGTACGGGTACGCATCGTGGATCTGGGCCGGCTCGCGCTGGAGCAACTGGTCGCGCAACTCGACAAAGCGGACCCGGCACCGGCATCCGTGCACACGCTCGGCTGCGAAGTCGTCGTCCGCGAATCGTGCGGCGCGAAACACGAAGCTCGACCGCCTCAAGGCTGATGCAATTCAACCATCCAAAAAGTTGACCGGGGAGAGTAACCATGAGAACGCCTTTGCATTTCAAGAAAAATTTGCTTGCGAGCCTTGTCGCCACTTCCGTGATCGGCATTGCCGGCACGCCGGCGAACCTGTGGGCGCAGACAGCCACCGCGATCGTGCGCGGCAAGGGTCCGCCGAGCACCACGATCACCGCCACCAATATCGCCACCGGCGTGGTCCGCCGCACCACCACGGCGGCGGACGGCAGCTACGGCCTGGTCGGGCTGCAACCGGGCACCTACCGCATCGACGCCGGTCCGGGCACGCAGAAGGTGGTGACGCTGACGGTCGCATCCACCGCCACCCTCAACCTTGGCGCCGCCGGCGCGGCGCCGGCAGGCCCGACCACGACGCTCGCCGGCGTCAGCGTCACGGCCACGACGCTGACGGAGGTCAAGACGTCCGAAATCGCCACCACCATCTCGCAGCACCAGATCGAGACGATTCCCCAGGTTTCGCGCAATTTCCTGGAATTCGCCGACACCGTGCCCGGCGTGGTCTTCAGCCTCGATGCGAACGGGCACACTTCGCTGCGGGGCGGGGCTCAGAACAACAGTTCTGTAAACGTTTACATCGACGGCGTCGGACAGAAGAGCTACGTCAAGGAAGGCGGGGTCAGCGGCCAGTTCGCCAGCCAGGGCAACCCGTTCCCGCAGCTGGCCATCGGCCAGTACAAGGTGATCACCTCGAACTACAAGGCCGAGTTCGACCAGATCTCCAGCGCCGCGGTCACGGCGGAAACCAAATCGGGCACCAACGAATTCCACGGCGAGGTATTCGACACCTATACCAACGACCACCTGCGCGCGGCTACGCCTGCCGAGGACAATGCGCACCGGAAGACCGGATCGCACGAAAAGGAATTCGGCTTCGCGATCGGCGGCCCGATCATCAAGGACAAGCTGCACTTCTTCGCCACCTACGAGCGGAAACTGTTCGACACCCCGACCACGGTCACCCTGGGCAGCCCGGTTCCCGGCATCGCCGCCTTGCTGCCGCCCAGCGTGGCGGCTCAGGCCGGCCCTGCGGGTCTGCCCTTCACGGAAAAACTCGGCTTCGCCAAGATCGACTGGGAGCCGACCGATCGCGACCGCTTCGAGTTGAGCGGCCAGGTTCGCAAGGAGGGCCAGTTCGACAACATCGGGGGCGTCACCGCCCGCGCCGCCGGCATCGACGTGATCAACAACGACGAGCGCTATTCGCTGCGCTGGCAGCATAGTGGCGAGATCTACTTCAACGAGCTGTTGTTTACCCACGAGGCGGCCTACAACAACCCGACCTCGCTGGGGTTCGGCAACGGCGCGGTCTATACCTACCAGCCCAACCACGACGCCACCGTGCTGATTACCGGCGCGGCCTCGCCCCTGGCCACCCAGCGCAAGGGCCAGACCGGCCCGGCACTGCAGGATGACCTGACCTTCAACGATCTGGACTGGCACGGCGAGCACGTGGTGAAGCTCGGCGCCAAGTACAAGAAGATCACCCTCAATGCGCAGGACGCCGGCGATACCAACGCCCAGTTCTATTACGACGTGAACCCCAGCGGTACCTCGGCGATTCCGTACAAGGTGTTCTTTCCCAATCCGGTCGCGGGCTTGAGTCCCAAGGTGGTCACCAAGGATTACCAGTTCGGCGCCTACCTGCAGGACGATTGGGCGGTCAACGACAAGCTAACCCTGAACCTCGGCGTGCGCTGGGATTACGAGAGATTGCCCGCCTACCTCGATTACGTCACGCCGGCCAACGTGATCGCGGCATTCAACGGCCAGGACCCGAACGCGCCGGCCGGGCAGACCTATGCCCAGACGCTGGCCAAGGGCGGCATCAACATCAACGACTACATCAGCAACGGCCACAACCGCAAGGCCAACAAGGACGAATGGCAACCCCGGCTGGGTTTCTCGTACGACATGAACGGCGACGAGCGGCACGTCTTCCACGGCGGCGCCGGCCGCGCCTACGACCGCAACCTGTACGACTTCATGCAGCTGGAGATCACCAAGTCGTCGCTGCCCGAGCAGACCATCTTCTTCAACAATTCCTCGCGTACCTGCGACACCGCCAATGCCAACTGCGTCAACTGGGATCCGAACTTCCTCAACGGCCTGGGCAACCTGCAGGCGCTGCTCGCCTCGAGCAACGCCGGCCAGGAAGTGGATATCCTCAACAACAACCTGAAGGTGCCGTATTCGGACCAATTCAGTTTCGGCATGTCCAACAAGATCGGCGACTGGAACACCAATGCCACGATCGCCAGGATCCTCAGCTACAACGGCTTCGTGTTCACCCTGGGCAACCGTTATCCCGACGGTGCGTTCTTCAAGAACAACAGCCAGCCCTGGGGCAACGGCGTACCGGGCTTCGGCGCACTGATCGTCGGCAACAACGGCATCGAAACGCGCACTACCCAGGTACTGCTGTCGGCTGAAAAGCCGTACACGAAGGAGTCCGGCTGGGGCGTCACGATCGCCTATACCTATACCAAGGCCAGGCAGAACCGGGACATCAACGAGCATTACTCGTTCGACGAAGCCACGATCGGCAACTACCCGTTCATCACCTCGAACGCCGCCGCCAGGCACCGCCTGGTCGCTACCGGCGTGATCGATGTGCCGTGGGGCATTACGCTGTCGGCCAAGGTGACCCTGGCCACGCCGATTCCGGGCAATGCCATCGCCTGTTACGGCGCCACCTTCCCCAACGGCAGCGGCTGCACCCCGATCGCCGGCACGCCGCCGGGCAATGGAAGGTTCCTGGTCGGCGGCAAGTTCTTCGGCTATCGCGACGTCGATTTCCAGGCGACCAAGGATTTCGACATCGGCCACGGCTACAAGATGTACGCCAGGTTCGACGTCCTGAACGCGTTCAACTTCAGGAACTACACGGACCTCAACTACAACTTCGGCTCGAACGGCGTGCTGAACTCGAACTTCGTGCATTACAACACCGACGGCAATATCACCTACGTGCCGCGCGAACTCAGGCTCACCGTGGGCATGAAGTTCTAGGAGCGTGGGCCGGCGGGCCGCGGCGGAGCGAACGGCGCCGCGCCGCGGTGTCCCGGCCGGTTCGCCGTCGCTGGTGCGCCGAGGATCGCGGGCCGGCGATCGTCCCGGGCGATCGTCCTGCGGAAACCCGGCCCGCAAGACGGCCATTGCCGTCCCGGCACGTCCCCGCAGCGGTGCGGGCTGATCGGCCGGGAAGCGGTGAAGCAGGGCTCCGTCGCACCGGCTTCGGCATGGCTTTTCGGGCATGGCATGTTGTACCACTCTGACCACCGCTCACCCGCCGCCGATCACCCAAGGCAACCATGACCGATTCACGCATCAAGAAAATTGTCATCGTCGGCGGCGGTACCGCAGGCTGGATGGCCGCCGCCGCATTCGCCAAGGTGCTCGATCCGCACCATGCGATCCGGCTGGTGGAATCGGAGGAGATCGGCACGGTCGGCGTGGGCGAGGCCACGGTGCCGCATCTGAAGCTGTTCAACAACCTGCTTGAAATCGACGAGATCGAATTCATCCGGCAGACCCGGAGCACGTTCAAGCTCGGCATCCAGTTCAACGACTGGGGCCGGATCGGCGACTCCTACATCCACGGCTTCGGCTCGATCGGCCACGACCTCGGGCTGCTGCCGTTTCACCAGTACTGGATCAAGGCGGCGCAGGCGGGCAAGGCTGCGGATATCGGCGCCTACTCGCTGAATACCGTGGCCGCACCGCTGGGCAAGTTCATGACATCGGCCAGCGATGTCCCGGCCACCTCGCCACTGGCGAATATCGCCTATGCCTATCATTTCGACGCGGGCCTCTACGCCCGTTATCTGCGCAGTTACGCGGAAAGGCGCGGCGTCATCCGCACCGAAGGCAAGATCGTACAGACCATGCTGCGCGCACACGACGGTTTCGTCGAGGCGGTGATCCTGGAAAGCGGCGAAAGGGTCGAGGGCGATCTGTTCATCGACTGCTCCGGCTTCCGCGGCCTGCTGATCGAGCAGGCACTGCATACCGGCTACACCGATTTCACCCACTGGCTGCCGTGCGATCGCGCGCTGGCCGTGCCCTGCGAAAAGGTCGGACCGCCCACGCCGTACACCCGCGCCACCGCCCGCGCCGCCGGCTGGCAGTGGCGCATACCGCTGCAGCACCGCACCGGCAATGGCCATGTGTATTCCAGCGCGCATATCAGCGACGATGAAGCGGCGGCCACGCTGCTGGGAAATCTGGACGGCCGCGCGCTGGGCGATCCGCGCCTGCTGCGTTTCACCACCGGCATGCGCAGGAAATTCTGGAACCGCAACGTGGTCGCGCTGGGCCTGGCCAGCGGCTTCATGGAGCCGCTCGAATCGACCAGCATCTATCTGATCCAGTCGGGCATCGCCAAGTTGCTCAACCTGTTTCCGCAACGCGATTTCAGCCCGGTATTGATCGACCGCTACAACGCGCAGTCGACCTTCGAATTCGAGCGCATTCGCGATTTCCTGATCCTGCATTATCACGCGACCCAGCGCGACGACACGCCGTTCTGGAACTATTGCCGCACGATGCCGATCCCGGAGCAGCTTGAGGACAACATCCGCCTGTTCCGGGACAGCGGCCGCTTCTTCCGCCATGCCGAGGAGATGTTCGCGGCCACCAGCTGGGTCCAGGTAATGATCGGTCAAGGCATCATGCCGCGTGCGTACCATCCACTGGTCGATCAAATGCCGGACCGCGACCTGTACCAATTCGTCGCCGGTGTCGGCAAGGTGGTGGCAAGCTGTGTCGATGCGATGCCGCCGCATCAGGCGTTCATCGATCGCCACTGCGCCGTCGCCGGAACGTGATCCCCGGTCGCGAACCGGATGCATGCCGTCATGCGCCGGCACCCGGCAACCCGGCGATCGCATTGCCTTCAACCACAACGGACCGAACACCTCGACGATGACCAGCCGCTATTTCCGGACCCTGACCGCCTGTCTGTGCATTGCGCTGCTGACAGGCGGCGCGAGCTGGCCCTCGCCGGCAGCGGCGAGGCCATTGCCCAGCGGCTACGCCGCACTGCCCAGACAGCAGCAGGCCATGCTCGACGACCTGGAGCGGCGTACCTTCCGCTGGTTCTGGGACAGCGCCGATCCGAAAACCGGCCTGGTGCCCGATCACTATCCCGGCCCGTCGTTCTCCAGCATCGCCGCCGTGGGCTTCGGGCTGACCGCCTATGGCGTCGGCGTCGAACGCGGCTACATCACCCGCCAGCAGGCAGTCGGGCGCACCCTGGCCACCCTGCGCTTTTTCCACGACGCACCGCAGAACGGCAGCGAGGACGATGCAGCCGGATTCCACGGCTTCTTCTACCATTTCCTGGACATGCATACCGGCAAGCGCGAGGGACACTGGACCGAACTGTCCAGCGTGGACACCACGCTGCTGCTCGGCGGCGTGCTGTTCGCCGAGTCCTACTACGACCGCGACACGCCGCAGGAAAAGGAGATCCGCCAGCTCGCCGATGCGATCTACCGGCGCGTCGACTGGCCCTGGATGCAGCCGCACAAACCGCTGATCAGCATGGGCTGGACACCCGGCGGCAAGTTCATCCCGGCCGACTGGAAGGGCTACAACGAGGGCATGCTGATCTACGTGCTGGCGCTCGGTTCGCCGACCCATCCCGTGAGTGCCGGTGCGTGGAAGGCGTGGACCTCCACCAATGACCGCAGCTGGGGCACATTCGAGGGCCGGACCTTTCTCAACTTCGCGCCGCTGTTCGGTCACCAGTACAGCCAGGCGTGGATCGATTTCCGCGGCATCCGCGATGCCTGGAGCCGTGCGCACGGCCTCGACTATTTCGAGAACAGCCGTCGCGCCACCTGCAGCCAGCGCGACTACGCGATCGCCAATCCCGGTCGCTGGACCGGCTACGGCAAGGACATCTGGGGCCTGACCGCCAGCAACGGCCCCGGCAACTTTGTGGTGGGCAGCGGCGCCGGCGAGCGCAAGTTCGACGGCTACGCGGCGCGCGGCGCCGGCCTCGACCATATCGTCGACGACGGCACCATCGCGCCCACCGCGGCCGGCGGCTCGATCGCGTTCGCACCGCGGATCGTGGTGCCTGCGCTGATGCAGATGAAACGCCGTTACGGCCAGTGGATCTACGACCGCTACGGCTTCGTCGATGCGTTCAACCCCAGCTTCCACCTGAAGACCGCCCTGCGCACCGGCAAACTGGTGCCGGGCATGGGCTGGGTCGATACCGAGCAGCTCGGCATCGACCAGGGACCGATCGTGCTGATGATCGAAAACTGGCGCAGCGATTTGGTCTGGAAGGTGATGAAACGCAATCCCTACATCCGCGAGGGACTCCAGCGCGCCGGCTTCACCGGTGGCTGGCTGACCCGGCCCGTGCCGGTGCCATGAAGCGCCCTCGGCCGCCAGCATGTACGCCATCGCGGCCGTACCGCTGGTGGCTGGTGTTGCTGCTGGCCGGCACATGCGGCGGCCTGTCCGCCTGCCGCCAGCAGGCCCCGGATACGCGCACGCTCACGTTCTGGGCGATGGGCAACGAAGGCGAGGCGGTGGCGCAGCTGATACCCGGGTTCGAGCACGCCCATCCGGACATCCACGTGACACTGCAGCAGCTGCCGTGGAAGGAAGCCCACCAGAAACTGCTTACCGCCTACGCCGGCGACACCACGCCGGACATCGCCCAGCTGGGCAATACCTGGATCGCCGAACTGGCCGCGCTGCACGCGCTGCAGCCGCTGCAGCCGTATGTCGCGCGCTCCAGCGTGGTACGGCCGGACGACTACTTCGCGGGCATCTGGGCCACCAACAGGATCGACGGTGTCCTGTACGGAGTACCGTGGTACGTCGATACCCGCCTGCTGTTCTACCGCAGGGATCTGCTCAAGGCGGCCGGCTTCGACGTGCCGCCGCGCAGCTGGACCGAGTGGTCACGGCAGATGGCGGCGCTGAAGACTCGCGACACGCCGGGTCGTTACCCGATCCTGCTGCCGACCAACGAATTCGAGCAGTTGCTCTCGCTCGCGTTGCAGCAGGATGCGCCGTTGCTGCGCGACGGCGGACGCTACGGCAATTTCGAGAGCCCCGGTTTCAAGCGGGCGCTGGCCTTCTACGTCGGCATATTCCGGCAACAGGAGGCCCCGTTGCTTGCCAACACCGAGGTACCCAATCCGTGGGCCGAGGTCGGCCGAGGCGTGTATGCGTTCTACCTGTCCGGCCCCTGGAACATCGGCGAATTTCGCCGGCGTCTGCCGGCCGCGCAGCAGGGCGACTGGTCGACCGCTCCCTTGCCCGGTCCGGACGGTCCCGGCGCCGGCATTGCCAGCGGTTCCAGCCTGGTGCTCTTCCGCCGTTCGCGGCACCAGGCGCAGGCGTGGCAGCTGATCGAATACCTGTCGCAGCCGACCGTGCAGCGCAAGTTCTACGAGCTGGTCGGCGACATGCCGCCACGCCGTTCGTCCTGGCAGGACGGCACGCTGCGCAGCGACCCGCAGGTGCAGGCGTTTCGCGAACAACTGGAGCGGGTCAGGCCGACCCCGGCGGTACCCGAATGGGAACGCATCGTCACCGCGATGCAACTGGTCGCCGCCCGCGCCGCGCATGGCGAATTGACGGTGGACCAGGCCGCGGCCGAGATCGACCGGCAAGCCGACGCGATCCTCGCCAAGCGCCGCTGGATGCTCGACCACCACCGCGGCCCGCAGCCATGAACCGACAGCGGACGGCATGGCTGTTCCTCGCCCCGGCACTGCTGGTGCTGGGGGTGTTCTTCATCCTGCCGGTGATTGCCGCGCTGGGCCTGAGCCTGACCGACTACGATCTGTATGCGCTGGCGGACATCCGCAACCTGCGCTTCGTCGGCCTGCACAACTACTGGGCGCTGCTGCACCGGCCGTTGTTCTGGTCGGCGCTGGGCAACACGTTCTACTTCGTGGCGGTGGGCGTGCCGCTGTCGATCGCCACGTCGCTGGTCGCCGCGCTGCTGCTCAACTCGCCGCTGGCGCGGATCAGGCCGTTTTTCCGTACCGTGCTGTTTGCTCCGGTGGTGACCACCGTGGTGGCCGTGGCGGTGATCTGGCGCTACCTGTTCAACACCAAGTACGGCCTGGTCAATTACGGCCTCGCGGAGATCGGCATCCATCCGATCGACTGGCTCGGCGATCCGCGCTGGGCAATGCCGACCATCATCGCGTTCGCGGTGTGGAAGAACTTCGGCTACAACATGATCATCATCCTGGCCGGGCTGCAGGCGATCCCGCTCGATCTGTACGAGGCCGCGCGCATCGATGGCGCCTCGCTGCCGCGACAGTTCTGGCACATCACGCTGCCGATGCTGAAGCCGACCATGGCGCTGGTGGCCATCCTGACCGTGGCCGGCTATTTCCAGCTGTTTGCCGAGCCCTACGTGATGACCGAGGGCGGCCCGCTGCAAAGCACGGTCAGCGTGCTCTACCTGATGTACGAAGACGGGTTCAAATGGTGGAACCTCGGTACCGCCTCGGCCGTGGCATTCATGCTGTTCGCGATCATCTTTGCGGTGACCACGCTGCTGCTGCGGCTGGCACGGCACGACGAACATCCCGCAGGCGAGCGAACATGAATCCGCGGCTGGCCAAGGTGCTGGTCAATGGTTCGCTGTGCGGCCTTGCGGCCGCCGCGCTGCTGCCGCTGCTGTGGATGCTGTCGGTATCGTTCATGGCGCCGGGCGAGGCCAGCTCATTGCCGCCACCGCTGCTGCCCGTGCATGCCACGCTGGACAACTATCGCGAGCTGTTCGCGCATGCCGGCATGGGACGCTACCTGCTCAACAGCCTGCTGATCGCCAGCGCGATCACCGCGCTGGCGCTGGCCAGCAACCTGCTGGCCGGCTATGCGTTCGCCAAGCTGCGCTTCACCGGCCGCGAGCGGCTGTTCCAGGCATTGATCGGGGCGCTGGTGATCCCGGCGCAGGTGGCGATGCTGCCGCTGTTCCTGCTGCTCAAGACCTTTGGCCTGGTGAACAGCTATGCCGGCGTGATCATGCCGTGCATGGCCACCATCTTCGGCATCTATCTGGTGCGCCAGTACGCCCGCAGTGTGCCGGACGAATTGCTGGAGGCGGCGCGCATCGATGGCGCCGGCGAGCTGCGCATCTTCGGGCAGATCGTGCTGCCGCTGCTGAAACCGATCATGGCGACGCTGGCGATCTTCACCTTTCTCGCCGCATGGAACGACTTCATGTGGCCGCTGATCGTGCTGACCGGACAGGAACACTACACGCTGCCGCTGGCGCTGGCCTCGCTGGCGCGCGATCACGTGCAGGACAGCGAACTGATGATGGCCGGCTCGGTGGTCACCGTGCTGCCGGTGCTGCTGCTGTTCCTGGCGTTGCAGCGGTATTACCTGCAAGGGCTGCTGCTGGGCAGCGTGAAGGGCTGAGACACGCTTGCCATGGCGCCCTCTCCCCGGCGGGGAGAGGAGGCAAACGCAAGAAGCGGGTTTCCCCATTCAGAACCTGCCGGCGCGGAAGTCGGCGATTGCGTCGTGGATCTCTGCGGACGTGTTCATCACGAACGGACCATAGCGGACCACCGGCTCCTCCAGCGGTCGGCCGGCAACCACCAGCAGGCGCACCGGCTGCTCGCCGCCGGCCAGCTGCAGCTGGCTCCCTTCGGACAACACGCCGAGCTCGCCGCGCTCGAGCTTTTCTCCGCCGACCAGCGCCGACTCGCCCTCGAACACGTAGGCAAAACCGTTACGCCCGTCGGGCAGATCCAATGTCAGGGCTGCGCCCGGCTGCAGGCCGATGTCCAGGTACAGCGGTGCGGTGGCGATGCCTTCGACCGGCCCGGTCGCCCCGGCCAGCGTACCTGCGATCAGCTTGACCTCGACCCCCGCGGCCGGGCGCACCACGGGAATCCGCTGCGGCGCGATGTCCTGGTAGCGCGGTGCGGTCATCTTGTCCTTCGCCGGCAGGTTCACCCACAGCTGGAAGCCCCACATCAGGCCATTTTCCTGCTGCGGCATTTCCGAATGCAGGATGCCGCGACCGGCAGTCATCCACTGCACGCTGCCGGGACCGAGATCGCCGTGATTGCCGTGGTTGTCCCGATGTTGCATGTGGCCAGCCAGCATGTAGGTGACGGTCTCGAAGCCGCGGTGCGGGTGCTCCGGGAACCCGGCGATGTAGTCGCCGGCCTGGTCGGAACGGAACTCGTCCAGCAGCAGGAATGGATCGAGCATGTCCAGTTCGGGCTGGCCGATCACACGCTTGAGCTTGACGCCGGCACCGTCGGAGGTGTCGATGCCGCGGACGCGGCGGATGATGTGACGATCGCTCATGACGTACTCCGGTTCAAGGTGACTGGCCGCCAAGATGGCCTCATCGCGCCAGCAGTCCAAGTGCCCCGCCGGGAACGGACTGTTTCGACCATCGCACGCTGGCGGCACGCGCGGAGCCCGCTTGTACGGACGGGTTGCACGAGACCGGTAGGAGCGCACCCTGTGCGCGATGCTCTTGTCGGGGTGCCGGCGGAGAGCATTCGCCCACAGGGTGGGCTCCTACGGACGGGTTGCGCGAGGCCGGTAGGAGCGCACCCTGTGCGCGATGCTCTTGTCAGGGTGCCGGCGAAGAGCATTCGCCCACAGGGTGGGCTCCTACAGACGGGTTGCACGACGCCGGCAGGAGCGCACCCTGTGCGCGATGCTCTTGTCGGGGTGCCGGCGGAGAGCATTCGCCCACAGGGTGGGCTCCTACAGACGGGTTGCGCGAGGCCGGTAGGAGCGCACCCTGTGCGCGATGCTCTTGTCGGGGTGCCAGCGAAGAGCATTCGCCCACAGGGTGGGCTCCTACGGGACGGGTTGCCCGAGGCCCGTAGGAGCGCACCCTGTGCGCGAATGCTCTCGTCAGGGTGCCGTCGAAGAGCATTCGCCCACAGGGTGGGCTCCTACGCGGTGGCGCCCAGCTTCTGCGCCTGCTCGCGCAGGGCGCCCAGGGTGGTGTTCCAGTCGGCGATGCGCTGGCGTTCCTGGGCGACCACGTCGGCCGGCGCGTTCGCCACGAAGTTGGCGTTGCCGAGCTTGCCTTCGCACTTTTTGATCTCGACCTCGATGCGGGCGATTTCCTTGGCCAGGCGTGCCTGTTCGGCGCCGACGTCGATCAGGCCGGCGAGCGGGATCAGCACGCGCAGCGAACCGACCACCGCGGCCGCGGCCGCCGGCTCGGCGGCCGCCGGCTCGATCCACCGCGGCGCCTCGACACGGGCGAGGAAGACGATCTGCGCGGCGAACTTGGCGACACGGGCGCGATCGCCGGCATCGCCGTCGGCGAGCAGCAGCGGGATCGTCCTGGCGGGGGAGATGTTCATTTCCGAGCGAATCCGGCGGATGCCGCTGAGCACGCTCTTGAACCATTCGATCTCGGCGCTGGCCGCCTCGTCGGCCGTGAAGTCGCTGGCTTGCGGATACGCGCAAAGGATGAGCAGCTCCGGTGGGGAGTCCGGCAGGGATGCCGGCGTGTTCTTTGCGCTCAGGGAGGAGCGCATGGGCAACTCCTGCCAGATCTCCTCGGTGATGAACGGGATCACCGGGTGCAGCGCGCGCAGTATGCACTCGAGCACCACCAGCAGCGTGCGCCGCGTCGACGCGGCGGCGCCGTCCGGGGCCGATCCTTCGGCCTTGCTCAGGGCGGGCTTGGCCAGCTCGAGGAACCAGTCGCAGTATTCGTTCCAGACGAATTCGTACAACGCCTGGGCCAGCTGGTCGAAGCGGTACGTGATGAAGTACTGGTCGACCTCGGCCAGCGTCTGCTTGAGGCGGGTCAGGATCCAGCGTTCGGCCTCGGTGGCCGGTGTGCCGGCCGGCGCGATGATCCGGCTCCCGCCTTCATCGGTGTCCTGCAGGTTCATCAGCACGAAGCGCGCGGCGTTCCACAGCTTGTTGCAGAACGCCTTGTAGCCCTCGGCGCGCTTGATGTCGAAGTTGATCGTGCGGCTGTAGCTGGCCAGCGCGGCGAAGGTGAAGCGCAGCGCGTCGGTGCCGATCGCGGGGATGCCGTCGGGGTAGTCCTTGCGGATGCGTTTCTCGACCTTGGCGCGCACCTGCGGGATCAGCAGCGACTGGGTGGATTTGGCCACCAGCGGCTCCAGCGCGATGCCGTCGATCAGGTCCAGCGGGTCCAGCGTGTTGCCCTTGGACTTGGACATCTTCTGGCCTTCCGCATCGCGCACGATGGCGTTGATGTAGACCTCGCGAAACGGAATCTTGCCGGTGAAGTACCGGGTCGCCATCACCATCCGCGCGACCCAGAAGAAGATGATGTCGAAGCCGGTGACCAGCACCGCGCTGGGCAGGAAGATCCTGTCCTGCTGCCAGTTCGCCACGACTTCGCCGCGCTCGTTGGTCACCGGCCCGTCACCCGGCCAGCCCAGGGTGGAGAACGGCCACAGCGCGGAGGAGAACCAGGTGTCCAGCACGTCCTCGTCCTGGCGCAGCGCGCCCACCGGCGTGCCGGCGGCATGCGCGCGCGCGTCGGCCTCGTCCTCGCCCACGAAGATGTTGCCCGCCTCGTCGTACCACGCCGGGATGCGGTGCCCCCACCACAGCTGGCGGCTGATGCACCAGTCCTGGATGTTGTCCAGCCACTGCGTGTACGTCGTCGTCCAGTTCTCCGGCACGAACCTGATCTCGCCCGAGCGCACCGCGTCCAGTGCCGGCTCGGTGATCGCCTTGCGGCCGCCCGGCCGGCCATCCTTCTGCACCTCGGAGGTGAGGTCGACGAACCACTGGTCGGTCAGCATCGGCTCGATCACCGCGTCGGAGCGCTGGCTCACCGGCACCTGCAGCTTGTGCGGTCTGGTCTCGACCAGCAGGCCGGCGGCTTCGAGGTCGGCGACTATGACTTTGCGAGCCTCATAACGATCCATCCCCCAATACTTTTGTGGGATGTATTTAGTCGGTTCGTGTGTGACCGCCAAACCGCGAGAACCAATTTGGGTAGGTCCTCCAGTGGCAGGCGTAATGGCGGTATCCGGACTGATGATCCTGGCATCGAGCGTAAGAACCGTCATTGACGGCAACTTGTGACGTTGGCCGATTTGATAGTCGTTGAAGTCGTGCGCCGGGGTGATCTTCACGCAGCCGGTGCCGAATTCGCGATCGACGTAGTCGTCGGCGATCACCGGGATCTGGCGGCCGGTGAGCGGCAGGGTCAGGGTCTTGCCGACCAGGTGCGCGTAGCGCTCATCCTCGGGATGCACGGCCACGGCGACGTCGCCCAGCATCGTCTCCGGACGCGTGGTCGCGACGACCAAACCGTTTTCACCGTTTGGTCCGCACAAGGTCTGATCGGTGAATGGGTAGCGGATCGACCACATATGGCCATCCCGCTCGACGTTGTTCACCTCCAGGTCGGAGACGGCCGTGCCCAGCACCGGGTCCCAGTTCACCAGCCGGTTGCCGCGGTAGATCAGGCCGGCGCGGTACCAGTCGACGAACACCTTGCGCACCGCGGCCGAGAGACCTTCGTCCATGGTGAAGCGCTCGCGCGACCAGTCCGCGGCCACGCCCAGGCGGCGCATCTGGTGGGTGATGGTGGAGCCGGATTCCTCCTTCCACTGCCACACCCGCTCGACGAAGGCCTCGCGGCCCAGGTCGTGCCGCGTCGCGTTCTCGACCGCCAGCTGGTTCTCCACGATCTTCTGGGTGGCGATGCCGGCGTGGTCGGTGCCGACCTGCCACAGCGTGTTCATGCCACGCATGCGCTGGTAGCGGATCAGCATGTCCATCACCGTCTGCTGGAACGCATGGCCCATGTGCAGCGTGCCGGTGACGTTCGGCGGCGGCAGCAGGACGCAGTACGGCTCGCCCCGGCCCGACGGCCGGAACGCGCCGCTGGCTTCCCAGCGCGCGTACCACGTGGACTCGATCTGGGCCGGCTCGAAACTCTTTTCCATCGGGATTGGGCTCGTTGGCGCGCGCATGGCGCACGCCTGGGTCATGGGAGTGGACGGGTGATTGTACGGGGCGGGCGCCGGGCTGCCAAAAGCCGCACTGTTCTGCTCCCTCTCCCCTGCGGGGAGAGGGCTGGGGTGAGGAGCTGTGTTCGCCCAACGGTCTCCCTCCCCTGCGAGCAGGGGAGGGTTGGGGTGGGGCGCTCTTGGGGGGATGACGGCGCTCAAGCAAGTGCCATTCGGGTCTTGACCCGGATCAACCCATCCGGTCCGGGTCTGCGGGATGCTGTGCGTGGCTATCCAGGGGTGACCGGCAATGCAAAGGCAGGGGAGGATCGAGCTTCCACGCGGGGCACGTTCGCGGCGGTGCGTGTCGTGAGTGCGGCGGCGCCCTGGCTGCGCTTCTACGGCAAGGTGCCGGCCCACCTCGACTACCCCGCATGCAGCCTGTACCGGATGATAGCCGCCACGGCGCGGCGGACTCCCGATGCGACGGCGTGGGATTTCTTCGGCGCCACGGCGAGCTACCGCGCGTTGCTGGCGTCGATCGATCGTTGCGCCGACGCGCTGCACGCGCTGGGCCTGGGGCAGGGCGACCGGCTGCTGATCGCCCTGCCCACCATGCCGCAGGGCGTGGTCGCCTTTTACGCCGCCGGCAAGCTGGGCGCGGTGCCGGCGATGATCCATCCGCTGTCCGCCACGCCGGAGATCGAACACTATCTCGATGCCAGCGGGGCCGAGATCGCGCTGACCCTGGACGCCTGTTGCGGCCGCCTGATGGCGGCGCATCCGGTGAGGCCGTTGCGTCATGTGATCCTGGCGCGCATCGGCGACTGCCTGTCGCCGCCGAAGCGGCTGGCGTTCTGGTGGCGCAAGGGCCGGCACATCGCGCCGGTGCCGCCCGATCCGCGCGTGCGCGGCTGGCGCGAGCTGCTGGGCATGGATCACCCGTCGGTACCGGAGGCGGCGTGCAGCACGCACGATCCGGCCGCGATCCTGTTTTCCGGCGGCACCACCGCGCTGCCCAAGGGCATCGTGCTGTCGCATCGCAATTTCATTGCGCAAGGCATGCAGACCGCCGCCTGGGGCGGGCTCGGCGCGGCCGATTCGATCCTGGCGATCCTGCCGATCTTCCATGGCTTCGGGCTCGGCGTGTGCGTGAACGCGATGTTGATGGCCGGCGGCAAGTCGATCCTGGTGCCGAGCTTCGATGCCGCCGGCGTGGCCCGGCTGCTGCGGCGCAAGCGTCCCAGCGTGCTGGTCGGCGTGCCCACGCTGTACGCCGCGTTGACCGGCGATCGCCGGCTGGCCCGCGCCAAGCTGTCGTTTCTGCGCGCCGCGTTCTGCGGCGCCGACACGCTGCCGCGGCAGGTCAAGGAGCGTTTCGAGGCGATGGTGGCGGCCGGCGGCGGCGAGGTGCGCCTGCTGGAAGGCTACGGCCTGACCGAGGCGGTGACGGCGATCATGGCGATGCCGGTGGACTGCTATCGCGAGGGTTCGATCGGCGTGCCGTTCCCGGACATGCATGCGCGCATCTGCCGTCCCGGCGGCGAGGAGGAGCTGCCCGTCGGCGAGGAAGGCGAGATCTGCATCAGCGGGCCGGCGCTGATGTGCGGCTACCTCGACCAGCCCGCAGCCACCGGCGAGGCATTGCGCCGCCATGCCGACGGGCGGGTGTGGCTGCACACCGGCGACCTCGGGCGCCGGGATGCGGACGGTTTCTTCTATTTCAGCGTGCGCCTGAAGCGGATGATCAAGTCGTCCGGCTTCAACGTCTATCCGGCGCAGGTGGAGGCGGTGCTGGAACGGCACCCCGCGGTCGCCGAGGCCTGCGTGGTCGGCGTGCCCGATCCCGATCAGGTGGAGCGGGTGATCGCGTTCGTCGTCCTGAAGGAGTCGGCCGACGCCAGCGCGGCGGCCCTCATCGACCATTGCCGCCAACACCTGATCAAATGGTCGTGCCCGCGCGCGATCGCGTTTCGCACCGGGTTGCCGAAAACCCTGGTGGGCAAGATCGATTACCGCGCGTTGCGGCAGGCATACCTCGACCGGGAGCAAGCATCGAAATGAGCCAGTCAACTTCCACGTCCCGCACCATGTCCGGCGGCGAACGCATCGCCCGGGCGCTGCAGGCGCAGGGCGTGCGCAGCCTCTACACCCTGTGCGGCGGCCACATCTCGCCGATCCTGGTGGCCGCCAAGGCCCTTGGCATCCGCGTGCTGGATGTCCGCCACGAGGCGAATGCGGTGTTCGCCGCCGATGCCGCCGCGCGCCTGACCGGCGTGCCCGGCGTGGCCGTGGTCACCGCCGGCCCCGGCGTCAGCAACACGCTCACCGCGCTGAAGAACGCCCAGCTTGCCCAGTCGCCGCTGGTGCTGATCGGCGGCGCCGCGCCCACCGTGCTGCACAAGCGCGGCGCGCTGCAGGATATCGACCAGGCGCAACTGGTGACCGGGCAGGTCAAGTGGCTGCGCCGGGTGCGCCGGGTGGCGGATCTGGCACCGGCGGTCGAGGAAGCTTTCGCCGTGGCCCGCGAAGGCGTGCCCGGCCCGGTCTTCATCGAGTGCCCGGTGGATCTGCTGTACGACGAGGCGGTGATCCGCGGCTGGTACGCCGATGCCGGCGCGCGCGGCAAGTCGCTGGCGGAACGCCTGCAGCGCTGGTACCTGCGGCGGCACGTCGCGCGCATGTTCGCGGGCCGGTCCGCCACGGTACGGCCGGTGCGCGAGGTGCGCCCGCAGCCACCCGCCCGGGCCGACATCGAACGCGCGGCCGCGGCACTGGCGCGGGCCAGACGGCCCCTGCTGCTGGTGGGCAGCCAGGCGGTGGTCGAGGCGGCGAACGTGGATCGGGTCGCCGCCGCCGTTTCCGCCCTGCAGCTGCCGTTCTACCTGTCCGGCATGGCGCGCGGGCTGCTCGGGCGGGCGCATCCGCGGCAGCTTTTCCACCAGCGCCGGCAGGCCCTGCGCGAGGCCGATTGCGTGGTGCTGGCCGGCGTGCCGTGCGACTTCCGTCTCGACTACGGGCGTCACGTGCGCCGCAGCGCCAGCCTGATTTCCGCCAACCGCAGCCGGCGCGAGGCGCGCCTCAACCGCACGCCGACCGTCACCGCGCTCGGCGATGCCGGCCTGTTTCTCGAAGCCCTCGCCGCACGGCTGGCGTCGAACGCCGGTCGCGACGACTGGCAGGCGGTGCTGCACGGACGCGACGCCGGGCGCGAGGCGGAGATCGTGCGCGACGCCGAGGTCGCCGGCGAGTACGTGAACCCGCTGGCGCTGTTCCGCGAGATCGACCGCATCGCCGGCGACGAGGCGATCTTCGTGGCCGACGGCGGCGACTTCGTGGCGACCGCCGCCTATACCCTGCGTCCGCGCGGACCGCTGCGCTGGCTCGACCCGGGCGTGTTCGGCACGCTGGGCGTGGGCGCCGGTTTCGCGCTCGGCGCAAGCGCCAGCCGGCCCGGCGCCGAGCTCTGGCTGATCTGGGGCGATGGCGCGTGCGGCTTCGGCCTGGTCGAGTTCGACAGCTTCGTGCGCCACGGCATCCCGGTGATCGCGGTGATCGGCAACGATGCCGGCTGGAGCCAGATCGCGCGCGAGCAGGTCAAGCTGCTGGGCGATGCGGTGGGCACCACGCTGGCGCGCAGCGACTACGACCGGGTCGCCGCGGCGCTCGGCGCCGAAGGCATCCTGGTGCGCCACAGGCACGAGATGCCCGCCGCGCTGGCGCGGGCGCAGACGCTGGCCCGTTCCGGGCGCCCGGTGCTGGTCAACGTCTGGCTCGAGCCCAGCGGTTTCCGCGAGGGTTCGATCTCGATGTAGCCGCGGCCGGCGGGTGCGCGGACGTCCGTTTCGACCGCACGGGCCGGCCTCTTCAGTGGTGCGCGTGTGCGACTTGCCGCAGAAACGCCGTGAAGCTGGCCAGGTTGGCCTGGTAGCCGCGCGGGTCGCGCGCCTGCACCAGGGTCGATGCGCCATGCACGCCGGCCGCCGGCCGGTAATGCACGATGTTGCCGCCGTGGGCATCGCGCAGCACCTCGTCGACGTTGCCGGCCTCGTCCGGGTCGGTGGTGATGTAGAACGGCATGGCGATCTTCGCGGCGGCGTTCTTGACGAGGTTCGGGTCGTCGAAATACTCGCCGGGCGAGAAGCTGGCGACGGCGGCCAGCGCATGCGGATGCCGCGCCGCCAGCAGGATCACCAGCGCCGACGTGTACGAGCTGCCGACCGCGACGATGCGGCCGTAATGCCGCTGCCTGGCCCAGGCCAGCGCGGCCTCCAGATCCGGCATGGCGGCCAGGTAGCCGGTCGACCTGCCCAGCTTCTCCACGGTCTGGTTGTGCCCGCCGAACAGGTCGCCGCCGGCGCGCTGGTCGATCGCCAGGGTGTCGTAGCCGAGCTGGTGCAGCACCGGCAGCAGCGGATCGTATTCGTGCCGGTTGCCGCGCGCCTGGTGGAACAGCAGGATCACGTTGCGGTTGTGCGCCTGCGCCCGCTCGAGCGTGCCGTACACCGACACGCCATCGGCGGCGTGCAGGGTCAGCGGCTCGCCGGCCAGCACCATGCCGGGCAGCAGCAACAGCACCAGGAGCGTCCAGCGAACGAGGTAACCAGGGGCTTTGGTCAACATGACGGTCACTCCGCGGGAGGGTTCGTGCAGATTACGGGACGCACGGCGATCGGGCCAGTGCGCCCGCACCCTGCACCCGGCCCTGCGCCCTCTCCCCTGCGGGGCCGCCCGCGTCCTCCCCCTGCGGGGCGGCCCGCGCCTTGCGCCCTCTCCCCTGCGGGGAGAGGGCTGGGGTGAGGGGCGGCGGGTCAAGCAGGACAAGCGCGCAGCGCACAGAACGTCCAGGGTGGCCACGCAGAAGCGGGCGAAGCGAGTCATCCAGTGCCTTCGGCATAAACCGACGCACTGTCGCAAACCGGCTCGCCGCTTCCGATCGACGGCGAAGAGCTTTCGCGCCGCTGCGCGGCCCGTCGCCCCCACCTCACCGCCGCACAGGAGCCCCGGTAGAGCAGCGGACCATCCCGGCCCGCACGGTGCGCCACCGCTGCGCGGTAGCGAAAGCAGAAGAGCCGAGCGCTCCGACTGGGAGGGTGGCCTTCCAAGGCTGTGAATGTCTGCAGGCGGCCAGCAGGAGACAGTCGATGTCTCAACCAAGTCCGCCGAGAGCGGTCATTGGACGAACGTCTCGCCCAGGTAGAAACTTCCAGTCAACGCTGCCCCGCGGCGCGGCACAACTCAGACGTCAGGGCCTCCACAATGGAAACGCTCGAAGAAGCACGATCCAAGATATTTCTGGAAATCACCACCGATGATCCGGATGTGCGAGGGGAGTATCTGAAGCGTTTTGAACATGAAACGAAAGAATTCTCCGAAGTAATGGCCCGAGTGATGCTGAATTGGCTGAAGGAGCACAGCGAAGCTCAGCGGGATGAGAAACGGCTGCAAGTATTCGCGCTAGTTTTTATGGCAGTTCACCTGCATGTCGGATCAATGAAACTTTTGCTTTCTGGTAATACTGTTGCTTCTGGCAATCTATTTCGCCAAACTCTGGAAACCATCGCCCTTGCGTTGCTCTGCTCCGGAAAAGAATTAGACTTTCTTGACAGATTCAACAATGGCAAATATTCAACCGATAAAGCGATTCGTGATGTACTCAATCTAGTCGATAAACTTGGTCTTAAAAGAGGCGGCGTTCAGGCGCTTAAAGATGGACAGGACTTTTATCACAAATACAGTCACATCACAAAGCTAACTATTGGAGTGGCGCAGTCATTTTCCGGCGAGGGAATCTACGTTGGCGCCTGTTTTGACGAGGGAAAGTTGGAGTATTACTCCAAAGAAGTTGCTGGCCGTTTGAGCCTTGCCAGGGCGTTAAACAGTTTTGTTGAGGCGGTAAAGGCGAATGTCGCAAAATGGTGAAGAGCCCTAATTCTACTGTGTTATAAAATATGCCGGATGCTTCGGTGCGCCCTGCCGCAGCACGGGCATCGTGCCAGGTGTCGCGCGATGACGCGGGCGAGACGAAAGCGCAAGGTCGCGATCGGGCACGGCTGATGGCGCTGCATCGGCCCCAGCCCCGCGCGGGCGGAAGCCTTCGGGTACGGCAGGCGCGTTGAATCGAGCACGGTTTTTTTTACGGCCGCGCAGGCGCTCCAGCGTCAAAAAGCCATAGGCGGCGATGCACAGACTGGCGTGGTGATGAAAGCCGCGCCAGTTGCGTCCTTCGTAGTGGCCCAGGCCGAGTTCCTGCTTGAGTTCCAGGTAATCCCGCTCGATGCGCCAACGGCCCTTGATGGTGCC
>JAGWNA010000049.1 GCA_028871555.1 Lysobacteraceae bacterium | reverse complement strand
GCATGAAACACACCCTGTCCATCCTGCTGCAGAACGAATCCGGCGCGCTGGCCCGCGTGGCCGGCATGTTCGCCGCGCGCCACGTCAACATCGACACGCTGACGGTGGCCGCCACCCACGACCCGTCCGTCTCGCAGCTGACCCTGGTGCTGCAGGGCGACGAGTCGGTGCTGGAGCAGATCGTGCGCCAGACGCGCAAGCTGATCGACGTGCTCGACGTCAGCTCGCTGTCGCTGGTCGGCGCCGAGCAAAGCGGGCGGCTGGCACTGGCCGCCGCACCGTGAATGCCCGGCCGGCCACCATCACGGCGGCCGCGGATGCGTCGGCACCGCAGGACGATCACGATCTGCTGCGCCGCGCGCAGGCGGCACGGGTGTATGACGTCGCCCGCGAAAGCGCACTGGAATCCGCGCCGCTGCTGAGCGCCCGGCTCGGTCACCCGGTGCTGCTCAAGCGCGAGGATCAGCAGCCGGTGTTCTCGTTCAAGCTGCGCGGGGCCTACAACCACATGGTGCAGCTGGACGCGGCGCAGCGCGCGCGCGGCGTGATCGCCGCGTCGGCCGGCAACCATGCGCAGGGCGTGGCGCTGGCGGCGGCGAAGCTCGGCATCCGCGCCACCATCGTGATGCCGGTGACCGCGCCGCGGGTGAAGGTCGACGCGGTGCGCCGGATCGGCGGCGCGATGGTGCAGGTGGCATTGGCCGGCGACTCCTACAGCGACGCCCAGGCCGAGGCCGCGCGACTGCAGGCGCTCGACGGCAAGACCTTCGTGCATCCGTTCGACGATCGCGACGTGATCGCGGGCCAGGCCACGGTCGGGCTGGAAATCCTGCGCCAGCACCCCGGCCCGCTGCACGCGGTGTTCGTGCCGGTGGGCGGTGGCGGGCTGCTGGCCGGGGTTGCCGCATGCATCAAGCTGCAACGCCCGGATGTCAAGGTGATCGGCGTGCAGGCGCAGGACTCCGACGCGATGGCGCGCTCGCTGGAAACCGGCCAGCGCGTGCTGCTCGACCAGGTCGGCCTGTTCGCCGACGGCACCGCGGTCAAGCAGGTCGGCGCGCTCACTTTCGCGCTGTGCCGGCGGCATGTCGATGCGATGCTGCGGGCGGACACCGACGAAGTCTGCGCCGCGATCCGCGACGTCTACGAGAGCACCCGCAGCGTGCCCGAACCGGCCGGCGCACTGGCGCTGGCCGGGCTCAAGCAGTACGCCGTCCGGCACTGCGCGGGCGACGGCGCGCTGGTGGCGATCGTTTCCGGCGCCAACATGAATTTCGACCGCCTGCGCTTCGTCGCCGAGCGCGCCGAAGTCGGCGAGCAGCGCGAAGCGGTGTTCGCGGTGACCATTCCCGAGGAACGCGGCAGCTTCCGCCGCTTCTGCGCCACGCTGGGCCGGCGCAGCATCACCGAGTTCAACTACCGCATCGGCGATGCGCAGGCGGCGCACATCTTCGTCGGCGTGCAGATCGCCAGCCACGACGAACGCGAGACCCTCATAGCCGCGTTCCACGCGCAGGGCTTCGGCGTGCTCGACCTCACCGACGACGAGCTGGCCAAGCTGCACTTGCGCCACATGATCGGCGGCCGCTCGCCGCTGGCGCACGACGAGCTGCTGTACCGCTTCGACTTCCCCGAACGCCCCGGCGCCCTCGTCCGCTTCCTCGGCCACCTGCATCCGGACTGGAACATCAGCCTGTTCCACTACCGCAGCCAGGGCGCCGACTACGGCAGCATCCTGGTCGGCATCCAGGTCCCCGCCGGCGAACGCCCGATGTTCCGCCAGTTCCTGCACACGCTGGGCTATCCGTACGGCGACGAGAGCGAGAACCCGGCGTACCGGATGCTGCTGCGGGGGTAGCGGAGCACGCTGCTGGTGTCACTCGCCAGCGAATGACGTGTCAACTACGGGTAGACCGCAATCGGGAAGATTTGTTGACGACCTCCGCCACGAGGCGGAGGATGCCAGTGCCCGCATTCTTGCAGTTCTTCGTGACACTCTGCTTCCTGCCTCTTTCCGGCAGACTTCGCATGAAGGACATCAATCGTTTTTCTGGAGAATTCCATGACTGCTTCAGGTCAAAGACCACGTGCGCTGCCGCGCATCGAGTACCTCAAGGTACAGAACTTCCGCGCGCTGCGAGAAGTGGAGTTCAAGGATCTGACGCCACTCACGGTCATGCTAGGGCCAAACGGCAGCGGCAAATCCACCGTATTCGACGTATTCGCGTTTTTGGCTGAATGCTTCGAGCTGGGACTGCGCCGAGCCTGGGACAAGCGCGGGAGAGCCCGTGAGCTAAAGACGCGAGGCGGTGAAGGGCCGGTCACAATCGAAATCAAATATCGCGAGCCTGGATATTCGCTTATCACCTATCATTTGGCCGTGGATGAGCGGAACGGTGGGCCGGTGGTCGTTGAGGAATGGCTGCACTGGAAGCGAAAAAGTTGGGGGGCGCCATTCCGCTTCCTGGACTACCGAGAGGGGCAAGGCACGGCAGTCAGTGGCGAGAAGCCGGACGAAGAAGACGATCGCATCCACGTGCCGCTGAAATCCCCCGATCTCCTTGCCGTCAACGCGCTGGGCCAGTTCGCAGAACATCCGCGAGTTGCCGCATTGCGCGAGTTCATCACCGGCTGGTATGTGTCTTACCTGTCGGCCGACAGTGCGCGGGGGCAGCCCGAAGCGGGCCCCCAGGAGCGCCTGTCGCGCAGTGGTGACAATATCGCGAATGTCATCCAGTACCTTGGTGAGCGTCATCCACAGCAACTGGAAAAGATATTCGGCGTTCTCAGGCAGCGCGTGCCTCGCATCGAGCACGTGCTGGCCGAGCCGATGCAGGATGGTCGTTTGCTGCTTCAGATCAAGGATGCGCCATTCAGTCATCCAGTACTTGCCAAGTTTGCATCCGACGGCACGCTGAAGATGCTGGCCTACCTCGTCATGCTCTACGACCCTGCGCCTCCCCCTTTCATCGGTATCGAGGAACCCGAGAATTTCCTGCATCCACGGCTGCTGCCTGAACTGGCTGAAGAATGTCGCTCTGCGAGCACCCGCACACAATTGCTTGTCACGACGCACTCGCCTTTCTTTCTAAATACGCTGAAGCCGAAGGAGGTACGCGTCCTCTGGCGCGATGACACCGGCTATACCCATGCCATCCGTGCCAGTGACCTGTCCGGCGTGCCGGAATTTATCGCGCAGGGTGCATTGCTCGGGCATTTGTGGATGGAGGGTCAGCTTGGCGTGGGCGATCCGCTGGTCAATCAGGGGGAACCTGCCCAGCCACAGGGGAGAAGTTGAAGATGGCGGCTTCCCATTTGAAGTTATTGGTTGAAGAACCATCAATGGAGCGGTTCTTGCGCGCCATCTTGCCCAGGCTGCTCCCGGAGAATCGAACTTTCGAAGTGCATTCGTTTCAGGGCAAGAGCGATCTGCTTGGCAAACTCAACGCGAGATTGCGCGGCTATGCTTCTTGGCTGCCTGATGATTGGCGCATTGTGGTTATCGTGGATCGCGATGATGACGATTGCCGTGAACTCAAACAACGGCTTGAAGATATTGCTCTTAGCGCCGGCATACGCACACGTACGTCCGCAGGTGCCGCGCGATGGCAGCTTGTCAATCGCATCGCCATTGAAGAGCTTGAGGCCTGGTACTTTGGGGATTGGGATGCGGTATGCGCGGCGTACCCGCGTGTATCCGCCAATGTTCCAAATTGGCGAAAATTCCGTGACTGCGATGCGATTGCAGGGGGCACATGGGAAGCGTTTGAGCGTGTCATGCAAAAGCATGGTTACTTCAAAGGCGGGCTTGCGAAGCTTGAAGCAGCACGGGTGATAGGTGGACTCATGGATCCTTCGCGCAGCACGTCGGCCAGTTTTCGGACGTTTTGTAATGCTATTGGCGAGATAGTTTGATGTCGAGGGACTGCAAGGCTTGGCCTTAAGATCAAGTCATCCAACGTTATTTTTGTGCGACCTCTGCCGAAAAACCATGGGTCACGCCTTGCTTTGGCACATGCGCTGACCGGCCAGCCGGCACAGCGATAACGTGATGTCCATAAGCTGAAACCTCAAAGTTCTGGAACACCGCAAGCACCAACCGTGACCTGCCGCACTCGCGCCGCGTTGGAGCGCACGCGGTCGCGCGCTAGACTCCGCCGATGTCTCCCAGCTCACGCAAACGCCGGCCGCGTCGATCCGCTCCGTCGCCCGCAACGCGCCCGCGTCCCGGCGCGCCCCAGCCCGGTGCCCAAAAGCCCCCGCTGCCGGCCGACAGCTCCACCCGCGCCACGCGGGTGCTGAACCGGCTGCTGCGGAAACTGCCGCCGCATGTTCGCGGGAAGGCACTGGATTACCTGGTGCTGACCCGCATGGACCGGCCGATCGGCGCACTGCTGCTGCTGTGGCCCACCTGGTGGGCGCTGTGGCTGGCGGCCGGCGATTTCCCGCCATGGAAGCCGCTGCTGATCTTCACGCTGGGCGTGTTCGCGATGCGCGCGGCCGGCTGCGCGATCAACGACTACGCGGACCGCAAGCTCGATCCGCAGGTGGCGCGGACGGCTGGACGTCCGATCGCCAGCGGGCGGGTGACGCCGCGCGAGGCGCTGATCGTGTTCGCCTCGCTGCTGGCGTTCGCCTTCGTGCTGGTGCTGTTCACCGATGCGCTGACCATCAAGCTGTCGTTCGCCGGCGCCGCGCTGGCCGCGCTGTATCCGTTCACCAAGCGCTATACCTACATGCCGCAGGTGGTGCTCGGCGCCGCGTTCGGCTGGTCGATCCCGATGGCGTTCGCCGCGGTGGCCGGTACCGTGCCGGCGCTGGGCTGGCTGCTGTTCATCGGCAACATCCTGTGGTCGGTGATCTACGATACCGAGTACGCGATGGTCGATCGGGAGGACGATCGCAAGGCCGGCGCGAAATCCACCGCGATCCTGTTCGGCGATGCCGACCTGCCGATCCTCGGCATCTTGATGGGCACGTTCGCGCTGGCGATGCTGTTCGTCGGCCAGCGTGCCGCGCTGGGCTGGCCGTACTGGCTGGGGCTGCTGATCGCGGCCGGCCTGTTCGGCTATCAGCTGTGGCTGATCCGCGGCCGCGACCGCGATGCCTGCCTTGCCGCGTTCCGCCACAACAACTGGCTCGGGCTGTGCGTGTGGACAGGCATCGCGCTGGCGCTGGCGGTACGCTGAATCAGTCGGCAAAGACCGGCCTGCCCTCCCCGGTCGTGACCGGCGCTACGCGCCGGCTCGCCGCCGGGACCGGTGAAGCAGCAGCGCCGTGCGCCCGTTCCCCGAGCTGGAAAACCGCCACCGATTGTTCAAGCAGCCCGGCCTGCGCACGCAGCGCCCGGGCGGCGCCGGTCGCCTCCGCCACCAGGGCGGTATTGCGCTGGGTGACGCCGTCCAGTTGCCCGATCATGCTGTTGAGCTGATTCACGCCGGTGGCCTGTTCATCCGACGCAGCGGCGATCTCGTCGATCAGCAGGCGCACGCGCGCCACGGTATCCACGATCGTGCGCACCCGCTCGTCGGCACCGCCTACCGCGGCCACGCCCTGCTCGACCTGGGTCAGCGAAGTGCCGATCAAATTGCGGATATCGCGCGCTGCCGTGGTGCTGCGCTGGGCCAATGCACGCACTTCGCCCGCGACGACGGCAAAACCCCGCCCGTGCTCGCCGGCACGCGCCGCCTCGACGGCCGCATTGAGGGCAAGCAGATTGGTCTGGAAAGCCAGCTCGTCGACCAGTGTCGTCACCTCGCCGATGTTGCGCGAGGCCGCCTCGATCGCCTGCATCGTCGTGCGCACCGCATCGATCGCCGATTGGCCCTCGCCTGCCGCGGCAGCGACGGCGGCGGCCAGCCCCTGCGCCTCGACGCCGCGCTGCCGCGATTGCTGCAGCACGCTGGTGAACTCTTCCATCGCGGCCGCCGCCTGCTCCAGGCTGGCGGCCTGCATCTCGGTGCGGGAGGCAAGATCGGCGGCACCCGTGGCGATCTGATCGGCCGAGCCGCTGACGGCGACGATCTCCTTGCGCACGTCGCCCACTACCGCACGCAGGTTCACCTTCAGCTGATTGAGCGCGCACGCCAGGCCCGCGCTGGCGCCATCGCCGCCCATGGTGGATGGCTGGCCGAGGTCGCCCGAGGCCATCGTGTTGGTCTGTCGCGCGAACTGATTCATCGGCCCGATCACCTGACGCCGCAGCAGCAGGGTTCCCAGCACCATGGCCGCCAGGCCGCTGGCGCAAGTCAGCGCGACGTAATGCCGCAGGTCGGCATGGAACAAGGACGGCAGCATCGGCAGCAGTGCCACCGACGCGACGACCGCGCCGATCCTTGTCGCGGCCGAGCCGACCAGGCCCCGGCCGAACCTCGCCAGGTGGTCGCGGCGTACCAGCATGCCCCGATGCAGGCCGATGCGCAGGGACCCGCCCGCCGTCTCGACTTCGCGCATCGCCCGGTACAGCCGCTCGGCGGCGGCAACCTCCTCCCGCGTCGGACAGGTGCGCACCGAGAGATAACCCGCCGGTTCGCCGCCGGACAGTGTCGGGGTGACATTCGCGCGCACCCAGTAATGATCGCCGTTCTTGCGGCGATTCTTGACCACTGCCGACCACGGCTGGCCAGTGCGGATGGTTTCCCATAAATCGCGGAACGCCTCGCACGGCATGTCGGGGTGCCGCAGGATGTTCTGCGGCTGTCCGATCAGCTCTTCGCGGCTGAAGCCGCTCACTTCGACAAAAGTTTCGTTGCAATAGGTGATGTGTCCGCGCAGGTCGGTTCTGGACACAATCGCCGCGCCGGGGGGAAACGGATATTCGCGCTGGGTGACCGGATGATTGGTACGCATCGATATTTCTCTCGGAACTGGCCCGCGACGATATTTGCGCCGGCGATGCACGAGATATCGGCCGCGGCACGCCGCGCTTGACCGTTGCGGACCGTCTTTCGTGCCGCTGGCGCCGCCAGCTACCTGCGCTGCCCTGGCAGCGGCGCCCGTGCCAATGCCCACACATCCACCTGCCGCACGCCGGCGCGCTTGAGCGTGCGCGCGCATTCGGCCAGCGTGGCGCCGGTGGTCATCACGTCATCGAGGATCGCCACATGGGCGGGCAGCGCGACCCCGGCGCGCAGCACGAATGCGCCGCGCACGTTGCGGCGCCGGGCGATCGCATCCAGTTCGGTCTGCGCCTCGGTGCGGCGCGGGCGCTGCAGCACGTCATGCCGCAGCGGCACACCGAACTGGCGCGCCAGTGGCCGGGCCAGCTCCAGCGCCTGGTTGTAGCCCCGCTGGCGCAACCGGCCACGATGCAGCGGCACCGCCAGCAGCAGGTCCGGCAGGGGCAGCGGACAGGTTTCGCGCCGCCACAGTGTCGACAGCACGCGGCCGGCGGCCAGATCGGCACCGAATTTGTAGCGCGCTTCCAGCCGGTCCAGCGGCCAGCCATAGCGGAACGGTGACCACGCTGCATCCCACGGCGGTGCCCGCCTCTGACATTCGCCGCACAGTGCCGCCGGGGCCGCCAGCGGCAGCGCGCAACGGCTGCAACAGCTGCGGTTGCGCGGCATTTCGGCCATGCAATCGGCGCACAGGTCGATGCCGGCGGCACCGCTGGCGGCACACAGCAGGCAGCGCCAGGGCTGCACGAATCGCTGCAACTGCCGCAGCCGTCCAAGCAACGCATCCATGCGAATCACCTCCCTGCCGGGTCCCGCCCTCGTTCCATGCCCGCATGGTAGCGAGATCGTGGCTGCAACGTCCCGTCAACCAGAAAATCGCACATCGGGTTGACACGATTCCGGGCGACTTCCACACTTTCCCGCCTCATCTCCGGGAGCAACTGTTCAATGGTCGACGCCGCCATCCGCCACGACTGGACCCGCGCCGAGGTGGTCGCGCTGTTCGCGCTGCCGTTCAACGAGCTGCTGCATCGCGCGCACGCGCTGCATCGCCGGTACCACGACCCGAACGCGGTGCAGGTGTCCACCTTGCTGTCGATCAAGACCGGCGGCTGCCCGGAAGACTGCGCCTACTGCCCGCAGGCGGCACGCTACGACACCGGCGTGCAGGCGCAGAAACTGATGAGCGTGGAAGCCGTGCTGGAACGCGCCCGGGCCGCCAGGGATGCCGGCGCCAGCCGCTTCTGCATGGGGGCGGCGTGGCGCGGGCCGAAAGATCGCGACGTGGCGAAGGTGGTGGAGATCGTCCGCGCGGTGAAATCGCTGGGGCTGGAAACCTGCGCCACGCTGGGCATGCTGAGCGGCCCGCAGGCCGACCAGCTGAAGGCCGCCGGGCTCGACTACTACAACCACAATCTCGACACCGCACCGGAGTTCTACGGCGAAGTGATCCACACCCGCCAATACCAGGAGCGGCTCGATACGCTCGCGCACGTGCGTGCCGCCGGCATGAAGACCTGCTGCGGCGGCATCGTCGGCATGGGCGAATCGCGCGACCAGCGCGCCGGCCTGCTGCAGGCGCTGGCGACGCTGCCCGAACACCCGCAGTCGGTGCCGATCAACCAGCTGGTGCAGGTGGAGGGCACGCCGCTCAACGGCACCGCGGCGCTGGACCCGTTCGAGTTCGTGCGCACCATTGCGGTGGCGCGCCTGCTGATGCCGGCCTCGATGGTGCGGCTGTCGGCCGGCCGCCAGCAGATGGACGACGCGGTACAGGCGCTGTGCTTCTTCGCCGGCGCCAACTCGATCTTCTACGGCGAGAAACTGCTGACCACCGGCAACCCGGACGTGGCGCACGACCGTGCGCTGTTCGCGCGCCTGGACCTGCATCCGCTGGCGGTCGAGGACGTAAGTACCGCGCATGCCGACCTCACGCAAACCGGCGCCTGCGGACACGGCTGTGGCTGCGGCGCCGCGGCCTGACCTGCTCGACCGCCTGGCCGTCCAGACGGCCATACGCAACGGCGCACAGCTGCTGCGCCGGCTGCGCACGATCGAGCATGCCGACGGCCCGTGGCTGGAAATCGGCGGGCGCCGGCTGCTGTCGTTCTGCAGCAACGACTACCTCGGCCTGGCGCAGCACCCGCAGCTGGTCGCCGCGCTCAAGCGCGTGGCCGACGGCGAAGGCGTGGGCAGCACCTCGGCGCACCTGATCTGCGGCCACCGCGCCGCACATGCGGCGCTGGAGGAGGCCCTGGCGGCATGGACCGGGCGCGAGCGCGCGCTGCTGTTCTCCACCGGCTACATGGCCAACCTCGGCGTGCTGCAGGCGCTGCTGGCGCGCGGCGACGTGTGCGTACAGGACAAGCTCAACCACGCCTGCCTGCTGGATGGCGCGCAGCTGGCCGGTGCCGCGCTGAAACGCTACCCGCATGCCGATGTGGCCGCTGCCGCGCGGCAGCTGGCCGGCAGCGGGGAAGCGGGCGCGCTGCTGGCCACCGACGGCGTGTTCAGCATGGACGGCGACAGCGCGCCGCTGCGCGAACTGGCCGCACTGTGCGCGCACCAGGGTGCCACCTTCATGGTCGACGACGCGCACGGTCTGGGCGTGCTGGGCGAACGCGGCGCCGGCAGCGTCAACGCCGCCGGCCTGACTCAGCACGAGGTGCCCGTGCTGATGGCCACGCTGGGCAAGGCGCTGGGCTGCGCCGGTGCATTCGTGGCCGGCCCGGCCGCGCTGATCGACGGACTGATCCAGTTCGCCCGCCCCTACGTCTACACCACCGCCATGCCGCCGGCGCTGGCGGCGGCGGCGCTCGCCGCGGTGCAACTGGCACAGGCGGAGGATTGGCGCCGCGACCGGCTCAGCGTGCTGATCAGCCGCTTCCGCAGCGGCGCGGCCCAGTTGGGCCTGCCCCTGCTGCCGTCAACCAGCGCCATCCAGCCGCTGCTGATCGGCGCGGCCGATGCCGCGTTGCGGATCGCGCATGCGCTCGAACAGCGCGGCTTTCTGGTCAGCGCGATCCGTCCGCCCACGGTGCCGCAGGGCCAGGCACGATTGCGCATCACGCTGTCGGCCTCGCACCGCGAGGATCAGCTCGATCAGCTGCTGGAGGCCCTGGGCGCGGCGGTTGCGCAATGAGCGTCAGGCCCAAGAGACCAGGGCCAGAGCGTACCCAGGCTGCATGACTATCGCGGGTGATGACCTTCCAGCCTGGCGCGCTCCCCGATGATCGCCTTGGCCAGAAATTCCGTGAAGACGCGCAGGCGCGCTGTCGTGCGAACGTCGCGATGCGTCAAAAGCCAAAGGTTGTACGGCGGTCCGGGCGTCGCACACGGCACGCGACAAAGCTTGGAGTCGCTGTCCCCTATCAGGCAGGGCAACATGGCTATGCCCATTCCCGCTTTCGCTGCCTCCAATTGAAGCAGCAGGCTCTCGAAATTTCCTCGTGCCGGCAGATGCGGGTAGTCGGTTTCCTTGACCCATTTCGGAAATGTCGCGACTCCGTCGTAGCCGATCCAGCAGGCACCCGAGCCCGGACCAAGATCGTGCTTCTTCAGGTAGTTTCTGGACGCATACGCCGCTGTGGCGAGTGTTCCCAATGGTCGCCCAACGAGGTTTTCAGGTGGCCTCTTGGTGAACCTCAACGCGACGTCGGCCTCGCGCTTGTTCATGTCCAGCGCCTGGTAGGTCGTCACGACTTCCAGGTTGATGTCCGGGTATTGACGCATGAAGTCTGCGAGGTGCGGCATCAACAGATGCGTCGCCAGGAAATCGGCCGTCGTCAGTCGGATGTTACCGACCAGACGTTGATCACGCCCAACGACGCGCCGCTCAAGCTTATCCAGGTCGTTCTCGACGCCTTCCGCGATCGCAAGCACATCTTCGCCGGCCGAGGTGATGGCGTAGCCGGTGGATATCCGATCAAACAAACGAACGCCCAGGCGTTTTTCCAGCACCTCGATGCGTCGAGCTACGGTTGAGTGGCTCACAC
Organism: Lysobacteraceae bacterium; assembly: GCA_028871555.1. Classification (GTDB taxonomy): domain Bacteria; phylum Pseudomonadota; class Gammaproteobacteria; order Xanthomonadales; family Rhodanobacteraceae; genus Rhodanobacter. The sequence continues at coordinate 14,333 of JAGWNA010000049.1, read as the reverse complement.
CGAGTTTGGGAGCCGCGGCACGTACTGAGCCATGGCGCACCAGTGCGAGAAAGACCTTGATGTCGTTCCAGTCCATGAGTGTCCTGTTTTTGCACCATAAAACAACAATATTGCGTATTCCGTTTCTTTATTGTGTCTCATAAAGTCTGCCTCGACCACGTCGGCTTCACCCGGTCACATCAATCCAACTGGTCGATCCAACTGGAACGGGTCAAGCCGCCTCTCACCCCTCCGAACTTCAACCCGAGAAGAAAGAAACCCATGTCGAATTTCCTGAAATCGATGTTCATCAGCAACTACATGATGGCACTCATGGCCGTCATGGGTTACTCCGGATGGATGCTTGCTCACGACGCCAACATCGTTGCCTGGAGCGGCGTGCTGCTCACCACCGCCCCCTTGATGACGGTGATCAGCTATCTCATGATGTTCAAGGTTGTAGCGCGCACCAGCGCTCATTTCCCTGTGCTGAATGTGCTCGGCCTGGTCGGAATCGCGTTGGCCATCTGGGCCTGGGACCGCCAGGGTGCCGAACTGTTTGCGCCTGGCCTGGCCATTGCAAGTTGGTTTGGGTTTCTGGCTTACGCGTACTGGTACTCCAGCTTCGGCCGTACGCCCAGTTCGAAACTGCGCGTTGGCGCTGCTCTGCCTGGCTTCACGGTCATCGGCATCAACGGCGCGCGCGTCTCTTCAGCGGAGCTGACCGACAAGCCAGCGGTACTGGTTTTTTATCGGGGAAACTGGTGTCCGCTGTGCATGGCACAGATCAAGGAACTGGCAAGCCGGTACCAGGACTTGCATGCATTGGGCATTCGCGTGGCGCTGATTTCACCGCAGCCGCACAGCAACACGGTGGGGCTGGCCAAGAAGTTCGGCGTGGATTTCGACTTCCTCACGGATGAAGGAAACGCGGCTGCGCGCACTCTTGGCATTGATATCTCCCACGGCCTGCCCATGGGCATGCAGATGATGGGCTACGACAGTGAAACCGTGCTGCCGACCGTGGTCATCACGGATGGCAAAGGCAAGGTCATCTGGACGCATGAAACGGATAACTACCGTATCCGCCCTGAGCCGGACGTCTATCTCGAAGTGCTGCGTCGCCATGGCGCAGTCCCCCATCTGGCCTGAGGATTGGCTCTCCATGGACACGTGCGCGCAGCAACCGGCTCATGCCGTGAGCTTGTTGAGCCTGTCGGTTGGCAGCTGGCGTTTCAGCGTCGGACGCACTGCGCCAATTCCGACGGATCTGACCCGCCTGTACGACGGCACAGCGTGGCGTTGGCATTCGTCTATCGGCCTTCTCGGGTACTCGCGCGCCTACGCCAACCTGTTCAATCGGTTGAAGGCCGATTACTGGCTGGTAGACTTGCGGGACGGCGCAAAGGTACTCGACGCCGGCATCGGAACGGGCGCACTCAGCATGGCACTGAGCAAATTCCTGCCGAAGGCGCATGAGCTTCACGGAGTCGACATCTCCCCCCGGATGCTGGCACGCGCCCGGGACAACCTGCGGCAGCGACGACATCCAGGCATCACTACGCATTTACGCTACGGCGATGTGAATGACCTGGCCTATCGGGACCAGGAGTTCGATATGGCGATGTGTGCCCACTTGCTGGAACATTGCCAGTCGCCGTTGCGCACGCTCGGCGAAATGGCCAGGGTGCTGCGCGTGGGTGCGCCGTTGTTGACCGTTACCACCCGAAGCAACCGCACCGCCTCTTTGCACAGCCTTCGCTGGCGCTACCGTCCTGTTGAATCGCAACAACTCGTGGACTGGATGCATCAGGCCGGGTTGCACGATGTTCGCCGCTACGCTCTAGGGGCAGGCTTTTCCTTGCCGGGCCGACTCAGCGAAGCCTACATCGCGCGCAAAGCGGAGACGTGCGCTGAACTGCCCGTGGCGACCATCTGATCCGGATCGCAAACAGTCCATACCGGCCTCACTACTACGCAACGGCATCGACAGCAGGGAAGGCGATCGGATCGCACGCCGACCCCGGCACAAGGCCGACACGTATAATGCCCGCCCCGGTTTCGTGTAACGGCTCCATGTCGATCGTCAACATTTCCGCCTACCGATTCGTCAGCCTGGACGACCTGCCCATGCTGCGCGAGCGGTTCCGCGGGCGCTGCATGGCGCTGGACCTCAAAGGCACCATCCTGCTGGCCCCGGAGGGAATCAACCTGTTTCTCGCCAGCAGCCGCGAGCGGATCGACGCCTTCGTCGGCTGGCTGCACGAGGACCCGCGCTTCGTCGGCATCGTGCCCAAGGAGTCGCTTTCCGGCACGATGCCGTTCCGCCGCCTGCGGGTACGCCTGAAACAGGAAATCATCACCATGCGCCAGCCCGCGATCCGCCCCGAGGGCGGCCGCGCGCCGGCAGTGGATGCCGTCACGCTGCAACGCTGGCTGGCGCGAGGCCATGACGACTCCGGCCGCGAACTGGTCATGCTCGATACCCGCAACGGCTACGAAACCACGCTGGGCGCCTTCATCGATGCCGTCGACTACCGACTCGCCAGCTTCACCGGTTTCCCCGCCGCGGTCGCCGCCGATCGCGACCGCTACGACGGCAAGACCGTGGTTTCCTACTGCACCGGCGGCATCCGTTGCGAGAAGGCCGCGCTGCACATGCGCGACCTCGGCATGTCGCACGTCTACCAGCTCGAAGGCGGCATCCTGAAATACCTGGAGCTGACCGACGGCAGCTACTGGCGCGGCGACTGCTTCGTGTTCGATGAGCGGGTGGCGCTGGACAGCAAGCTGCAGCCTTTGCCTCCCCTCTCACGCGTGGGCGACGCAGCTGACCCGAAGCACACGCCGCTCCCTCTCCCCGTCGGGGAGAGGGCTGGGGTGAGGGGACACGCTGGCGACGCAGCTGACCCGGGGCGTGCTTCGGGAAACTTTCCCGCGAGCACCCGCCCCTCATCCCAACCTTCTCCCCAAAGGGGAGAAGGGGCGAACGCAAGAAGCGCGCTGTTTGATGAAAGCGCCGCGAGCACCCGCCCCTCATCCCGACCTTCTCCCCAAGGGGGAGAAGGGGCGAATGCAAGAAGCACGCTGTTTGATGAGAGCGGGGCGTGAGTCTGCATATCGAAACCCATGGCCGCGGTCCGCTGCCGCTGGTGCTGATTCACGGCTGGGCTATGCACGGCGGCGTGCTGCGACCGCTGGTCGAGGCGCTGCACGACCGCTGCACGATGCATGTGGTCGACCTGCCCGGTCACGGCTATTCGCGCGGCTGCGGCCTGCCGCTGGAGCCGCACGCCTGCGCCACCGCGATCGCCTCCGCCACGCCGCCGGCGATCTGGCTGGGCTGGTCGCTGGGTGGCCTGATCGCACTCACTGCCGCGCTGGAAACCCCGCGCCAGGTACGCGCGCTGGCGATGCTGTGCGCCACCCCGAAATTCGTGCGCGCCGCCGACTGGCCGCATGGCAGCGATGCCGCGCTGGTACATCAGCTGGCGACCGACCTGGAAATCGATTACCACGCCACGCTGTCACGTTTCCTGGCGCTGGAAGCGATGGGCAGCGACGACCCGCGCGCCGAACTGCGCCACCTGCGCGAGCTGGTATTCGCGCATGGTGAACCGGATCCGCGCGTGCTGCAGGAAGGCATCCGGCTGCTGGAGAACACCGACCGGCGCGCGTCGCTGCAGGATCTGCGCATGCCCAGCGCATGGATCGCCGGCCGCCGCGACCGGCTGGTGCCGCCGCGGGCGATGGCCTGGTCGGCCGGCCAGTGCGGCGGCCACTGCAGCGAGATCGGGCGCGCCGGCCATGCACCGTTCTTCGGTCATGCCGATGCCGTGGTGCAGGCGCTGCAACCGCTGCTGGACGGCTGTGCCGGGCCTTTTCCCGCCGAACCCGCCGCGATGTATCCGACCCGATGAACGATTTCCACCTCGACCGCCGCCAGGTACGCCGCAATTTCGGCCGCGCCGCGACCACCTACGAACAGCATGATGTCCTGCAGCGCGAGGTGCAGGCACAGCTGCTGGAGCGTCTGGACGTCTATGCGCAGGAGCCGCAGCGGGTCGTCGACGTCGGCGCCGGCACCGGCCGCGGCAGCGCGCTGTTGCGCAAGCGCTACGGCAAGGCACAGGTCATCGCGGTGGATCTGGCGCTGCCGATGCTGCACGCTGCCAGATCGCACCTGAGCTGGCGCCGGCCGTTTGTGCGCGTATGCGCCGAAGCCAGCGCGCTGCCGCTGGCCGATCACAGCGTCGACGTGCTGCATTCCAACCTGTGCTTCCAGTGGATCGACGACCTGCCCGCGCTGTTCGGCGAATGCATGCGCGTGCTCAGGCCCGGCGGCCTGCTGGCGTTCTCCAGCTTCGGCCCGGACACCCTGAAGGAATTGCGCGCCGCGTGGGCGCAGGCCGACCGGCAGCCGCACGTCAGCCGCTTCCTGGACATGCACGACGTCGGCGACGCGCTGCTCGCCGCCGGAGCGCGCGACCCGGTGCTGGACGTGTGCCGCTATACACTGACCTACAGCGAACCGCGCAAGCTGTTGCTGGAACTGCGCGGCCTCGGCGCCACCAATGCCGACCGCGGCCGCGACCGCGGCCTCACCGGCAAGAGCCACTACCGGCGCATGCTGCAGGCCTATGAAGCGATGCGCGTGGACGGCCGCATTCCGGCCACCTGGGAAGTGGTCACCGCACATGCGTGGGGACCGCCGATCGGCCAGCCGCGCCGCGTCACCGGCGGCGGCGAAATCGCCAGCTTCTCGGTCGACAGCCTGCGCGGATCGCGCCGCTGAGGCGACGGGGCGGCCGGGGAATCGGGATGGGGACTGCCGGTGACCGCATGGTCAGACCGCTTCGCTCGACCGGCGAGCGGCAAGGAGAACCATCAAATGACGCGCTGCGGCATCTCAGGCGGCCGTACGGACACAAACTGACGCGATGTGGCTGTTCAGGGTGGCAAGCATCGCCGTCAACTGCTGACCGGTGGCTTGCGGATGCAGCAGGATGAAACGATGGCCGGCTGAACCGGCCGGCCGGCTTGCCGCGACGCTGCACGCCTGGCCGTCGTCGGTGACGAGCGCCAGCGACGCGGCGCGTTCCGTATCACCCAGCTGGCGGCTGATCAGCCCATGTTGCGGGCCGCCGACTATGATGCATTCGATGAGCTGTTTCATGGTGATTCCTCGTCCGTCTTGAGGGAGACTCGCGACAGATCAAGCATGCCGCGGGCCAGCGGCCGCCGGTGATTGCGATCTCCATCACGGTTTTCGACATTGCCGCGGATATTGGCCAGGCCAGGACCGGCACGTCCGCCGCGCCGGCTTGATCCGATCGGGAGCGTTACAATCGCACCGCGCGATCCCGCCTGGCCACACTCCCCGTCTTTCGCATGCGCAATCCACTGCAGGAACAATTGCTCAAGGCCGGTCTGGTCAAGAAGGCCAAGGTGGCGCAGGTGGTGCGCGAGCAGAACAAGCAGCGCCACGGCAAGGCACCGGCGGTGCCCGACACGGAGCAGATGACGGCACAGCGGCTGCTGGCCGGTCGCGCCGAACGCGACCGCCAGCTATCCGCCGAGCGCAATGCACAGGCGCGCGCCAACGAGCAGCGCGCGCAGATCCGGCAGATCGTCGAGAGCCACAAGGTGAAGCGCGAGGGCGAGATCGCCTACCGCTTCACCGACGGCGACCGGATCGCCAGCGTGCTGGTCGATGCGCCGCTGCGCGCGCAACTGGCCGGCGGCACGCTGGTGATCGTTCGCCACGACCAGGGCTACGAGCTGCTGCCGCGCGCCGCCGCCGACAAGGTCTACGCTCGCGATGCGGCGATGATCGTGCTCGACCATGGCCGCGCCGCAAGCGGTGGCGACCGGGGCGACGACGACGATTACTACCGCCGGTTCCCCGTGCCGGACGACCTCATCTGGTAGCCGCCCGGGCGCATGCCTCGTGCCGGAAACATCCGGCCAGATGGTCATTGACCATCCCGGTCGCCTGCAGCAGCGCATAGCAGATCGTGCTGCCGACGAAACGGAAGCCGCGCTGCTTCAGCGCCTTGCTCATGCGATCGGACAGCGGCGTGGTGGCCGGCACTTCGGCCTTGTCGCGCCAGCGGTTCTGGATCGGCCGGCCATCGACGAACGACCACAGATAGCCGTCCAGACTGCCGAATTCCTCGACGACGCGGAGAGCGGCGACCGCATTGTCGCGGGTCGCCGACAACTTCAGCCGGTTGCGGATGATGCCCGGGTCGAACAGCAGCTTTTCCAGCTCGCGATCCCGCATGGCGGCGACGCGGGCGATCTCGAAGCGATGGAACACCTCGCGGTAGCGCTCGCGCTTGGCCAGCACGGTACGCCACGACAAACCCGCCTGCGCGCCTTCCAGGCACAGGAACTCGAACAGCGCGCGGTCATCGTGCAGCGGTACGCCCCACTCGGTGTCGTGGTAATCGCGCAGGAGTTCGTCGCTGGTGGCCCAGTGGCAGCGTTGCATGGCGGGTCCTCGATCTGGCGGCTGGCCCTGCGCAATGTAGCGCAAGGGGCTGGCCGGCAAGCGGTTGCGCGCGGCCAGGCCGCACCAGCAGCCTGCCGGGCTCTGGTGACCGGGGCGAAGAGCTTCACGACAGCGAAGCTGGTCAAATTCGGCCGTGCGAAGACAGACAGCGACGTTTCGTCGGCCCATGGTGGTTCCGTGGGCCAGGAGGCGGCGGACAGTGGGCCGCACAGACGGATTCGCAGCCCGGCCGAGCAAGGTCCGGCGGGCTGCTAGACTTGCGCTTCCCCAGCACGACAACCCGCATGTCCTCATCAGCCACTTCGCGGCGCAACGCAGTGCTCGCACTGTTCGCCACCATCCTGATCTGGGCCTACAGCTGGGTGGTGATGAAACAGGCGCTGCGCTATGCCGGGCCCTTCGATTTTGCCGCGCTGCGCTATCTGTTCGGCGCGTTCCTGCTGTTTGCCGCGCTGGCGCTGAGCGGCCAGTCGCTGCGACCGCCACCGCTGCTGCTCACGATTGCGATCGGACTGTGCCAGACCGCGGCGTTCCAGGCGCTGGAGCAATTGGCGCTGCTCGGCAGCGGCGCCGGGCACGTGGCGCTGCTCGCCTACACCATGCCGTTCTGGGCCGTCCTGCTGGCCTGGCTGCTGCTGCGCGAGCGGCCTGTCCGGCGCCATTGGCTGGGCCTGGTGCTGGCGGTGCTGGGCCTGCTGTGCATCATCGCGCCCTGGCGCGGCCTGGGCAGTGGCCTGAGCACGGTCCTTGCGATCGGCGGCGGCGTGGCGTGGGCGGCCGGGACGGTGCTGAGCAAGCACATGTTCCGGCGCCATGCGCCGTCACCGCTCAACCTCACGGCATGGCAGATGCTGGCCGGCGCACTGGCGCTGGGCCTCACCGCGCGGCTGGTGCCGCAGCGACCGATCAGCTGGAGCTGGGCGTTCGCCGGCATACTCGGCTACAGCACGGTGTTCGCCTCCAGCCTGGCCTGGGGGTTGTGGCTGTTCGTGCTGCAGCGACTGCCGACCACGGTAGCCAGCCTGTCCAGCCTGGGCGTGCCGGTCGCCAGCGTGCTGCTGGCCTGGGCGGTCCTGCATGAGCGCCCGTCACTGCTGGAAGGTGCGGGTATCGTGCTGGTGCTGCTTGGCCTGATTGCAGTCAGTGGCGTGCAGTTGCGCCGCGGCCGGGGCATACCGCCGGCCAGGCTGGAGGATCAGCGCTGACCCGCCTGGCCGGTTATCCGGCAATGCCGGAATGCAGCGGCCCGGCTGTGTCCAGCCGATTGAAATGATCGGGAAAGACACCCTGTGCAAGCTGCCTCCCTGACCGATTTCGATATTCCGCCCGATCACCATCATGCCCGACCTTTCCCAACTGTGGCCCCACCTGATCGCCTGGCTCAGCAGCCATGCGGTGATTCCATTCCTGACCGTGCTGCACATCAACGGTCTGGCCGGCAATCCGGACGACATCTCCGCATCGTTGCTGATCGCCGCCTTGCAGGTGGCGATCATCGGCTTGATTTTCCGGCCACTGGAAAGCTGGCTGCCTGCCGAGCGCTGGACTGACCGCAAGTTGACCCTGGTCGATCGCAATTACACCTTGCTGATGCTGCTGGGCATCTTCCCGCTGTTCACTTATCTGGTGCTGACCCCGTTCAGCCATCTGTTCGGCGGCAGCGACACGAGCACCAGTACCGGCTCGCCGCTGGCGATCAGCGAGCTGATTCCCTGGTTCGACCATCACCCGCTGCTGCTGTTCCTGTTTTATTACGCGATCTACGATTTCGTCTATTACTGGATGCATCGCACCCAGCATGCGCTCCCGTGGTGGTGGGCGCTGCACAGCATGCACCACAGCCAGCGCCAGCTGAGCTGCTGGACCAACGACCGCGGCAGCCTGGTGGACGGTTTCATCCAGTCGATGATCCTTGCCGTGGTAGGCCTGGTGATCGGCGTGCAGCCCGACGAGTTCGCCTGGCTGATGCTGCTGGGCGAGCTGGTGCAGAATTTTTCGCACACCAACACGCGGATCGGTTTCGGCCGGGTGTTCGAGCGGTTGTTCGTCGATCCGAAGTTCCACCGCCTGCATCACATGCTGGTCGATCCCGACAGGCCCAAGCTGCACAACTGCAACTACGGCCAGGTGTTCTCGGTGTGGGACGTGTTGTTCGGCACCGCCTTGTACGGCGAGGCGCCGCGGCCGACCGGCGTCGGCGATCCGGTCGTCGACGCCGACAACGACCATGGCCTGATCGGCCTGCACTGGGTCACCCTGAAACGCTTCTGGGGGGCGGTGCGCCGACCGGAGGGTTGGCGGCCGGGCGAAGTGGCGTTCGGCGAGGACTACCGGCCGATCCCGGTCAGCCAGCTGGACCTGCATGCGTTCGCGCATGCACCGCGTACCGAGCCCGACGTCGAGCCGCCCGGCGGCACCACGTCCGTGGAGGGCGCACTGGGCTAGCCGGCGTCCTGCCAGGGCAGGTTGTGCAGGTCCACGTTGCCACCGGTCAGCACCACGCCGATGCGGCGCCCGGCGAACCGCTCGGGCTGCTGCAGCAGCGCCGCCAGCACGGTGGCACTGGATACTTCCACCAGCAGTTTCAGCTCCGACCACAACCATTGCATCGCGGCGATCGCTTCGGCGTCGCTGACGGTGACCAGTTCGACCCGATGACGACGCAGGGCATCGAGATTGGACTCGCCGACCAGCGCACGCAAGCCGTCGCAAAGGGTGTCCGGTACCACCGTGGTGACCCGCACGCCCCGCGCCAGCGATTGCGCGGCATCGTCGGCGCCTTGCGGTTCGGCGCCGAACAGCGTCAACGCCGGCTCGATCGCATGCGCGGCAATCGCCACGCCACTGGCCAGGCCGCCGCCACCGACCGGGGTGATCAGCGCATCCAGCCCGGCCGCCTGCCGCAAAAGTTCCAGCGCGATCGTGCCCTGGCCGGCCATCACCCGGGTGTCGGCATACGGATGCACCAGCAACGCGCCGGTGATGCGCTGCAGTTCGCCTGCTGCTTGCTCGCGTGCCGCCTGGGTCGGCGCGCAGCGGTGCACGATCGCCCCGGCACGCTCGATCGCCTCGACCTTCGCCTGCACCGCACCATCGGGCACCACGACATGCGCGGCGATGCCGCGAGTGGCTGCGGCCAGCGCCAGCGCAGTGCCGTGGTTGCCGGAGGAATGCGTGACCACGCCGCGGGCGGCCTGCGCCTCGGTCAGCGCCCACACTGCATTGCACGCACCGCGGAACTTGAACGCACCGCCACGCTGCAGGTTCTCGCATTTGAAATGCAGCTCGGCGCCGACCAGTGCGTCCAGCGCGGCACTGCGCAGTACCGGCGTCACCCGGGCATGGGGGGCGATGCGCGCCGCGGCGTCGCGGATCTGCTCGATGCCGGGCAATGCCGCCGTTGCCGCGGTGGCGCTCATGACAGTTCGACCTCGACGCCGCAACGGAAGCGGCGTTCGGCGCCCGGCAACAGGCGGATCGCTTCGGCGCAATCGGCACGGTTGAACGCATCGGCCATGCATTCCATCGGCTCCAGCGCGACCGCACGGCGCACGTCCCGGCTTACCGTGTCGGCGGTGAACGCATGCATCACGCCGCACGACTGCCACACCGCGATGCCCAGACCGCTGGCCGGGTCGCGCAGGCGGGTGCGGATGCGTCCATCCCGATCGGCCGCCAGATCGGTATAGCCTTGATCGAGAATGCTGTCGCCAATCAGCCGCGGCTCGCGAAAATCCAGCGCGGGGGCGTCGTCCAACGCCACATATGCCGCCGCGCCGGGCAACGGGATCAGGTTCGCGCCGGTGCGGATCAGCGTCTGCGCGGGAATCTGCAGTTGCCAGCCGGCGACGGTGCTGCCGGACAGCCTGAAATACGGATGCCAGCCGAAGAAACACGGCGCCACGCTGTCGCCGACATTGCGCATCGCCGCCTCCAGCGTGATGCCGCCGGCGTCCAGCATGAACGTCACGCCGAGGTCGATCGCATGCGGGTAGCCCGGCTGCGGGCGGATCGCCGACGAGGTCAGGGTCACGCCGGCGTGCCGCGCGTCCGCGGTCAGCGCCGCGATGGCGAAATCCGCATCGCGCACGAAGCCGTGCCGGCTGGCCCGTTCGGCACCGGCGACGCCGGGCTGCAGATCCTGCGCGCGGCCGTCGAATGCATAGCGCGCATCGTCGATGCGGCCGGCAAACGGCGCCATGATCGCAAAGCGTGAACCCAGCCGCGTGTCCACCTCGACGGCATCACGATAGCCATCGGCGAGATCGTGCTCGACACCGCTTGCCCGCACCTCGAAGCTGAGCAGGGCGGCGCCATGCCGTGCGATCCGCAATCGCCGCCGACCGTGGTGGTCGGTCAAGATCACGATGCCCTGCCCATCCAGCCGGGCTTGCTCCGCGGCATAGCGCATCATCGTATTTCCCTGCCATTAAAGGGTCCCATGTTATCGTGATCGATCCCTTCCTGATCCCACGTCGGTATTCGGCATGAATGCACTCCAGGAGCAAGCCCCCGTGCCGATCCGGCTCAGCGATTACCGTGCTCCCGCCTGGCGGGTCGAAACGGTCGAGCTGGATTTCGACCTTGGCATCGACAGCAGCGAAGTTTTTGCCCGCCTGCGGCTGCACCGCGACCCGGCGCAGCAGCAGCCGCTGCGACTGGACGGTGAATGCCTCGAACTGCTGTCGATCGTGCTGGACGGCAAGCCATTGCCCGCCACGGCTTGGCGCTACGACAACCGCGTGCTGGAGGTCGACGACGCCGTCGATGGCAGCGTACTGGAAACCCGCGTGCGCCTGCATCCGTCGACCAATACCGCGCTGGAAGGCCTGTACCTTTCCGGATCGCACGATGCCGGCTTTCTGTTGACGCAATGCGAGGCCGAAGGCTTTCGCCACATCACGTTCTTCCTCGACCGGCCCGACGTGCAGTCCCGCTACAGCGTCACCCTGCGTGCCGATCGCGAGCGCTTTCCGGTGCTGCTGGCCGGCGGCAATGCCGACGGCTGCGGCGAACTGGCCGATGGCCGGCACTGGGCACGCTTCGTCGATCCGTACCCCAAGCCGAGCTACCTGTTCGCCCTGGTTGCCGGCCGGCTGGAACGGATCGAGCGCGGCTACGTGACCGCCGACGGCCGCGCGGTCACGCTGAAGATCTGGGCCGAAGCCGACGTGATCGACCGCTGCCACTACGCGATGGACGCGCTGCAGCGAGCGATGCGCTGGGACGAACAGACCTATGGTCGCAACTACGACCTGGACACGTTCCACATCGTGGCCACCCACGACTTCAACATGGGTGCGATGGAAAACAAGGGCCTCAATATCTTCAACGCCAAGTACCTGCTGGCCGACCCGGACAGCACGACCGACGACGAGTACCGCCACATCGAGGCCGTGGTCGCGCACGAGTACTTCCACAACTGGAGCGGCAACCGCGTCACCTGCCGCGACTGGTTCCAGCTTTCGCTGAAGGAGGGGCTCACCGTTTTCCGCGAGCAGAGCTTTTCGGCCGACATGAATTCCGCACCGCTGAAGCGCATCGAGGATGTGGCCTTGCTGCGTCGCGCGCAGTTCCCCGAGGACGCCGGCCCGCTGGCGCACCCGGTACGCCCTGCGCTGTATTGCGAGATCAACAATTTCTATACCGCCACGGTGTACGAAAAAGGTGCCGAACTGGTGCGCATGCTGGCCGGCAGTCTCGGCAAGGATGGGTTCCGACGCGGGATGGACCTGTATTTCGAGCGCCACGACGGCTGCGCCGCCACGCTGGAGGACTTCCTGGGCGCACTGGGCGACGCCAACAAGCTCGATCTGCGTCCGTACCTGCACTGGTATGCGCAGGCCGGTACGCCGCGACTGCGCGCAAGCGGTCGTTACGATGCGGCGCGGCGCGAATACACCCTCACGCTGAGCCAGCACAGCACCAGCCACGCCGAGCACGAACCCAAACCGCCACTGCCGATACCGGTCAAACTGGCGTTGTTTTCGTGCAGCGGCGCCATGCTGCCGTTGCATCTGGACGGCCAGACCTTCCTGCCGGCACACGAGCCTGACACCACGTACGAACGGGTCGTGGTGCTGACGCACGCCGAGCAGAACTTCGTGTTCAGCGGCATCTCCGCTGCGCCGGTGCCTTCCCTGCTGCGCGGATTCTCCGCGCCGGTGATCCTGGAATACGGTTACACGCCGGGCGAACTGGCGCTGTTGCTGCGTCACGATGCCGACGGTTTCAACCGCTGGGAAGCAGGCCAGCAACTCGCTGCCCAGGCATACGAGAGCCTGCGCGACGACACCGCGCCCGACGCCCTGCAAGCCTGGTGCGATGCGCTGGTTTCGCTGTTCGGCCGCCAGACCGTCGACGATGCGCTGCTGGCCGATCTGCTGACCCCGCCGGGCGAGATCGAACTGGCCGAGCGGGAGACCATGGTCGATCCGCAACGCATCCATGTACTGCGCCGGGATCTGCAGCAGCGGCTGGCCGCATGCATCGGCCCCGCTGCCTTGCACCAGCGCTATCGGTCGCTGGCCGCGCAGGCCAATGCGGCGATCGATGCGACCAGCCAGGCCCGTCGCCGGCTCAAGGGCCGCGTATTGGAATTGCTGGATCTGGTCGACAATGCCGGCACCCGGCATTTGGCCTGGACCCAATACCGGGACGCCCCCAGCATGACCGATCGGCTTGCCGCACTCGGCATCCTGGTGCGTGGCTGTGCTCCGCAGGCCGCACCGGCGTTGCTCGATTACCGCGAACGCTATGCCGGCAACGCTCTGGCGCTGAACAAGTGGTTTGCCGTGCAGGCGCAATTGCCGTGCGAAGCCGCGCTGGATCGCGTGCTGACGCTGGAAAAGGACACTGCATTCACCCTGAAGAACCCGAACCGCGTGCAGGCGCTGCTGGGCAGCTTCGTGCGCGGCAACCCCAGCGGTTTTCATCGTGCCGACGGTGCCGGCTACCGGTTCCTGGCCCAGCGACTGGTCACGCTCGATGCGCTCAATCCGCAGGTGGCGGCGCGCCTGGCCACGGCATTCAACGGCTGGCAGCGGCTGGAGCCGTTACGTCGTGAAGCTGCCCATGCAGCGATTGGCGGATTGGCACGGCACGGCGGGCTGTCCCGCAACATGACCGAAATCATCGATGGCGTGTTGAATCACTGACCAGCGCCTCCCACCCAGCCTCTTCATTGGAGAGAGGGTGGAGGGCAATGGATACTCTTGATCTGGGGAAGGCATCGCCGGCACCGGATCGGCGTATTTGCCGGCTCAACCCGCACCTGCCTGTTGGTGTCGGGAGGCCTGCCGCGCTTCAGACGGCCAAATGGTTCAGCGCTTCGAGCAAGCTGCTCATGCGTGACTCGAGCCGCGGCTGCAGCGCGAGGCGTTGCTTCTCATCGCGCTCGCTCAGGCAGTCCATCGCCATTTCAACCTGACCAAGCTCGATCAGCAGATCGTGATGCGGATAGACCGGTTCAAAATCGAAGCTCATGCTCATGGCATACCCCCCCTCCTTCAGTTGATAATCCGGATCAAGCAACCGGCATGCCAACAAGTGCTAAACTGTGAACCACGTCACACAATCGCCGCTTTGCGTCACGCTTTGCGTCAACAACTGTCGCGGATGAGCATGAATTTCAATTTCAGTCACTGCCTGTTCACGCGTGACAGGCAAACATCAGGGCGTACGGTGTACAAGGCGCCCAGCCGCCGATAGTCCGGTTTCTGGTTTCTGGCGCCCGGCAATACGGTCATCCTGGATTCCCCCTGTTCCTGAGACCGCCGGGTGCCAGATCTTTTCAAGCAAAGGCCCCGCGGCCAGAAAACCGCGGGGCCTTTGCTTG
>JAGWNA010000119.1 GCA_028871555.1 Lysobacteraceae bacterium | reverse complement strand
TCCGCCGACGACGCGGTATTGACCGAGCTGTCGGCCAGCGACGACAGCCACTCGCGGGCGCGCGTCTGCGCGCTGTTGGCCGGGCCGCTGTCGCTCTTGTAGGCCCAGTGCGCGGCGATGCCGCGTTCGGCGACCGAGTCCATCTCGGCGGTGCGGATCTGCACTTCGATCGGCGCACCGAACGGGCCCAGCAGCACGGTGTGCAGCGACTGGTAGCCGTTTGCCTTGGGGATCGCGATGAAATCCTTGAAACGCCGGTCGACCGGCTTGTACAGCGCGTGCACCGCGCCGAGCGCCATGTAGCAGCTGGTCACGTTGTCGACGACCACGCGGAATCCGTAGACGTCCATCAGCTGCGCAAAACTCTTGTGCTCGTTGCGCATCTTCGAATAGATGCTCCACGGCGACTTGATCCGCCCCACCACGCGATTGTGCAGATGCTCTTCGCCGAGCCGCAGCGACAGCGCCGCCTCGATCTTGCCCATCGCCTCGCGACGGTTGCCGAGCACGGCGCGGATGCGCTCGCTGATCACCCGGTAGCGGTCCGGGTACAGCGCGCGAAACCCCAGGTCCTGCAGCTCGGCCTTGAACTTGTTCATGCCCAGACGCTGCGCGATCGGCGCGAAGATCTCCAGCGTCTCGCGGGCGATGCGCCGACGCGACACGGCATCCTTGGCGCCGAGCGTGCGCATGTTGTGCAGGCGGTCGGCCAGCTTGATCAGGATCACGCGCAGATCGCGCGCCATCGCCAGCAGCATCTTGCGGAAACTTTCCGCATCGGCTTCCTGGCGACTGCCGAAGCGCATCTTGTCGAGCTTGGTGACGCCGTCGACCAGTTCGGCCACGACCTCGCCGAACCCGGCCGCCAGGGTCTCGCGGCTCAGTTCGGTGTCCTCCAGCGTGTCGTGCAGGATGGCCGCAATGATGGTCTCGGCATCCAGCCCGAGTTCGGCCAGGATGCCGGCCACCGCTACCGGGTGCGTGATGTACGGTTCGCCGCTGCTGCGCTCCTGCCCGGCATGCGCCTGCGCACCCACCAGGAATGCGCCCATCACGCGCTCTATCTGGCCCCCGGGCAGGTAGGCAATGCGCTCCCTCAGAGCCAGCACATAAGGCGGCAGCGCAGCGATGTCGACGGAAGCGGGAGGCGCGGCCGCAGTCATCGATGCTGGCGCCGGCTCAGGCACCCACCTCGGGGCACTGACCGGTCCGGACGGTGGCTGCACGGGAACGGTCGATCACGCCAGCGGTTGTGGCGTGACGAACGAACGATCGGCAGCCCGCGTCCATCAGTCGTCGCCACCCTTGGAGAGGTCGTCGTCGACCTCGGCAGCGGCCCACTCCAGCGCTTCGCGCTCGGCCCGCTCGCGTTCGGCCTTGTCGATCTGATCGATCATGACCTGATCGATGCGGCGACCGGCGATTTCACGCAGGGCCAGGACAGTAGGCTTGTCATGGTCGGGGTTGACAGCCGGCTCGGCGCCCTTCTCCAGCTGGCGTGCGCGCTTGGTTGCCATCAGCACCAGCTCGAAACGGTTGTCGACCACCTCCAGGCAGTCTTCCACGGTAATGCGTGCCATTCGAAATCCTCTAATAATAAATAACTTATATGGACCGACAGTGTAGATGAGCGGGTGCTTTGCTGGCAATGCGACCGGCACCCGGCACGACCCGGAAGCCTTGAACCGACACGCAGACCATGAAAGCGCCCAACCCGCGAAAGCACATCGAAAGTCGTGCACGATATAAAACCAAACAGTACACTTATGCCCATTCCCAACCGCGAGTCACTGCATCGATGCGCTATTCGCTCCGCTTTCTCCCCCTGAGCCGTTGGCTGCCACTGCTCGCGATCGCGATGCTGGCCGGCTGCACCATCGCCAAGCCTCGCACGGACGATCCGCTGGAGAAGTACAACCGCGGGGTCTACAAGTTCAACGAACACGTGGACAAGGCCGTGGTTCGCCCGGTGGCGGTCGGCTACCGCAAGGTGACCAACCCGCCGGTACGTCGCTCGGTCAGTGACTTTTTCACCAATATCCACATGCCGATCACGGTCGCCAACGATCTGCTGCAGGCACGTCCGAAGCAGGCGCTGCAGAGCAGCGGGCGGTTCCTGGTCAACCTGACCCTGGGCGTCGCCGGCTTCTTCGACCCGGCCAGCCAGCTCGGCATCCCGCTGGAGGACAACGACTTCGGCATCACCCTGGCCCGCTGGGGGGTGCCGGAGGGTGATTTCCTCATGGTGCCGCTGGTCGGCCCGAGCACGGTGCGCGACATCTGGCATCTGCCGGTCGACAGCTATTTCTTCGATCCGTTGAGCATATACGCCAGAAACCATTCCTACGGCGGCCTGCAATACCTGCCGGAGGCGATGTACCTGGTCACGCTGCGCTCGCGCGCCATCGATGCGGAAAGCTTCCTGCAATCGGCCTATGACCCGTATGTCTTCATCCGCGATGCCTACCGGCAACAGCGCCTGTACGAGATCTACGACGGCAATCCGCCCGCCGCGATCATCGAGCAGATGCAAGGGCTGAACGACAAGAACTTCGATCCCGAACAGTTGCTGGATCAGCAGCACCAGTGGGAAAACAAGCACCCGGACGATTCAGGCAAGCCGAAGTGAGCAAAGCCGGCTGAAATCGAGGGTCAGGGCATCAGCCCATCGACTTCACAGACCTGCGCCAATGTGCGCATGCTGGCCGGCATGTTGACGACGTGCAGCGGATGCCCGCGCCGGCTGGCTTCGGCCACGACGGCAAGCACGCAAGACAGGCCTGCGCTGTCGCTGTGCCGGACACCGGCCAGATCGAGCCGACCGCGCGCGCCATCGGCCAGCGCAAGCTCGAGCGCCTGCAGCGCGGCCGCCGCGGTATCGAAGCTCAGCACGCCGTCCACGGCGAGCGTGTCCGGCGCGTGGACGGTCAGTTGAAACCCGCGATCGGCTGCGGTCATCACTTGGTGCCCTTGCTGTCCTTCTCCATCGTCGCCAGTGCTTCTGCGCCCTGGGTCTCGAGGTTGGTGATCAGCTGGTTGATACCCACCTTGCGAATCTCCGCGTCCACCTGATTGCGGTAGTTGGTGACGTAGGAAATGCCCTCGATGATCACGTCGTAGGCCTTCCAGTCACCCGTGCGGGTCTTGCGGAAGGCGTAGTCGATCGCCACCAGCTTGCCGTCGTCCAGCACCACCTGCGTACGCACCACGCTGCGTTTGTCGTTGAGGTCGCCGTTGAACGGCAGAACCTTCACGCGACCGCGGGTGTAGTTGAGCAGGCCCTCGGCGTAACGATGGGTGATGGAGTTGTAGAACGCCTTGGCGAAGCGCTCGCGCTGGGCCGGGGTAGCTTCGCGGGCATGCTGACCGAGCACCAGGATCGAGGCATAGTCGACGTCGAAATGCGGCAGAAAGACTTCGTCGATGATGCCGATCAATTTTTCCTTGTGTTGCTTGAGCTCATCACGATGGCCATCGATCGCTGTGGCCAGCTGATCGGCGATCGACTGCACGATCTGCTCCGGGGCCTGCTGGGCGGCAGGTGTCGCCGCCTCCGGGGCGGCCTGGGCAAACGCCGGGGCGGCAATGACGGTGCCCAGGGCAATGGCGGTGGCAAGAGCCAGTCTGCGCAACATGGATAACTCCTTCAGCGGTACCGGCTCAATGCTTGCCGGGGGTGGTATCGGATGATTTGCCGTTGCCGGCAGCTTTGCTGTCGCTGGACGAACCGTTGACCAGGAACTTGCCGATCAGATCCTCCAGCTGCATCGCGGACTGGGTCAGGATCATCTCGTCGCCGTTCTTCAGCGCATCGGGGGAACCGCCAGGCTGGATCGCGACAAACTGGGTGCCGATCAAGCCGCTGGTGAACACGGCCGCGGATGAATCGTCCGGAATCTGGTTGTAACGCTTGTCGATGGCCAACGTGACCTTGGCATCCAGCTTGACCGGGTCAGCCTGAATGGACTGTACACTGCCGATCGCCACGCCGGCCATCTTCACCGGGGCACCGACCGAGAGCGAACCGACATTGGTGAATCGCGCCCATACCGTGTAGGTGCCGCCGAGGTTGTCGGCCACGCCGCCGGCGCCGAAGAACTTGCCGAGCATCTCCTCCAGTTGCTGCGCCGGCTTGGTCAGCACCAGCGTGCCGCCGTCGGCCACGGTCTTCTTCGAGCTGCCGTACTCGATGCCGACATATTGATCGCCCAGCAGGCCGCTGGTGAAGATGGTCGCCACCGAGTCGAGCGGGATCTTGTCGTAAGTCTTGTCGATCGACAGCTTCACGTCGGCCACCTCCCGACCCGGTTCCAGCGTGATCGACTGCACCTGGCCGACGCGCACACCGGCGATCTTCACCGGAGCACGATCCTTCAGCTGGCCGATGTTCGCGAAATGCGTTTCCACGGTATAGCTGGCACCTTGATGCACGTTCGCGATCGACGTGGTCTGGGTCGCCAGATAAGCCAGCGCGGCGAAACCGAACACGATGAACAGACCGGTGCCGACGGCGTAGGAACTTCTCTGCTGGCTCACGGCACGATCCTCGATGAACAATGGAAAATGATGGTAATGGTCATGACGGCAGTCACATCAGGAAAGCGGTAAGCA
>JAGWNA010000048.1 GCA_028871555.1 Lysobacteraceae bacterium | reverse complement strand
CATTCCCGGTTTCTACACGCGCACCGGCTTCGGCACCAAGCTGGCCGAGGGCAAGGAGACCAAGGTCTTCAACGGCAGGGAATACGTGCTGGAGGAGGCGATCCATGCCGACCTGTCGCTGGTGAAGGCCTGGAAAGGCGATGCCCACGGCAACCTGGTGTTCCGCGCGACCGCACGCAACTTCAACCCGATGATCGCGACCTGCGGCAAGATCTGCGTGGCCGAGGTGGAACAGCTGGTCGAGGTCGGCGAACTGGAACCGGACGCCATCCACGTACCGGGCATCTACGTCGACCGCATCATCCAGGGCGAGCGCTACGAGAAGCGGATCGAGTTCCGCACCGTCGCCGGCGCCAGCACCGGCAAGGAAAGCCCGACCCGCACAGCGATGGTCAAGCGCGCGGCCCAGGAACTGCGCGACGGCTACTACGTGAACCTCGGCATCGGCATCCCGACCCTGGTGGCGAACTACATCCCCGCGGGCATCGACGTGACCCTGCAGTCGGAGAACGGCCTGCTCGGCATCGGCCCGTTCCCGGACGATGCGCACGTCGACGCGGACCTGATCAATGCCGGCAAGCAGACCATCACCACCCTGCCCGGATCGAGCTTCTTCTCCAGCGCCGACTCGTTCGCGATGATCCGCGGCGGGCACGTCGACCTGTCGATCCTGGGCGGGCTGGAAGTCTCCGCCACCGGCGACCTGGCCAACTGGATGGTGCCGGGCAAGATGGTCAAGGGTCCGGGCGGCGCGATGGACCTGGTCAGCGGCGTCAAGCGCGTGGTGGTGCTGATGGAGCACAACGCGAAGGACGGCTCGCCGAAGATCAAGAACCAGTGCGACCTGCCGCTGACCGGCAAGCAGGTGGTCGACCTGATCATCACCGACCTGTGCGTGTTCAAGGTGCACAAGGTCGAGGGGCTGGTGCTGGTCGAACTGCACGAGGGCGTCAGCCTCGATGAGGTGAAGGCCAGGACCGGCTGCGAGTTTGCAGTGGATCCGTCGCTCGCGGGCTGACCCTTGCCGATACCCCGTAGGAGCGCACCCTGTGCGCGAATGGCCTTTATCGGCGCCTGGACAAGGGTTTTTCGCGCACAGGGTGCGCTCCTACGTCCGGATCAGGTCTTTTCGCGCACGGGTGCGCTGCGAATACTTGCCGGCGCACCGATCGGCAGCGTATTCGGAAAGCGGATGCAGGCGATGTTCTGTTGCCCGGCAAGGGTCTGCAGCTCCAGCAGCCACCCGAAGCGTTCGCTGATGCGCTTGGCGATCGCCAGCTCGAACCCGTGGCGATCGACACCGTGCCCGCCGGCGCCGGCGCCGACCGGTTCCGTCCGATTGGCCACGCTCACCACACCGGGCATCACCGTCACCACGATCTGGCCCTGCTCGGTCTGCTGACAGGCGTTGCGGATCAGCTGCCAGACCAGCACCGCGAATACCCGCGGCGGACCCTCCAGGGCGAACCTCGCCGACTCATCCAGCCGCAGCTGGATCGGCAACCCTTCCAGCAGCTCGCGCGCGAAATCGAGCTCGAGCCGCAGCACGTCGTTCACTTCGAAATGCTCTTCCTCGATGCTGTTGTCCTTCTCGCGCGCCAGGATCAGCAACGCCTCGACCAGCGCCTCCATCTCACGGGCCGCCCGCTTGATGCGGGATACCGACCGCTTGCCGAAATCGCTCAGTGCCTGCTCCTCGCCGAGCATGTCGATCGACATCTTGATCACGGTGAGCGGGCTGCGCAGCTCGTGACTGGCGTCGCGGGTGAAATTGCGCTCGCGCTGGTTGTAACCGGCGATGCGCATGGCGAAACCGTGCAGACCACGGGCCAGCGCGGCCACATCCGCATCCGTCTCGGCGAACATCTTCTCCAGCGTCAGCACATCCTGGTCCGGATGCTGGCCATCCCAGCGATTGGCCATCCTGGCCAGCGCCCGCACCGGCCGCCACTCGCGCCCGGTGGCCAACCAGGCGAGCACGGTGGTGAGCGCGATCAGTGCGATCACCTCGACCACCGATGCCTCCTTGTGGATGCCAAGCACGAAGATGGTCGCCACGACCAATAATTGCAGCCCGAACACCCATGCCATGCGCCGCCCGTAGGCACCCGCGCGGGATCTGACTTCGGTCCTTGCGATACGATCCATTACTTTCGCCATGACTCTCTCATGCGGAATGAGCGGATGCTGCCACCTCCGATTCAAGATCCGCGAGGCGATAACCGGCCGAATGGATGGTATGTAGCAGAGGATGTGCGAAGGGTTTGTCGATGACGCGACGCAGATTGTAGAGATGCGAGCGCAGGGTGTCGGAATCCGGCAGCGTGTCGCCCCAGATCTCGCGCTCGATGTCGCGCCGGCTGACCACCCGCGGCGATTCGCGCATCAGGATCGCCAGCAGCTTGAGGCCGATCGGCGACACCACCAGTTCCTGGCCATCGCGGGTCAGGCGCAGGGTGGCGGTATCCAGTGTCATGTCGCCGACGCTGAGCACTTCGGTGGACACCTGACGACGATCGCGGCGGATCAGCGCGCGCAGGCGGGCCTCCAGTTCGCGCACCTCGAACGGTTTCACCAGATAGTCGTCGGCACCCGCCTCGAGGCCGACCAGCTTGTCCTCCAGCGTGTCGCGTGCGGTCAGCATCAATACCGGGGTGGATTTCTTCGCTTCCTGGCGCAGCTTGCGGCAGACCTCCAACCCGTCCAGACCGGGCAGCATCAGATCCAGCACGATCACGTCGTAGCTGTTGGACACTGCCAGATGCAAACCGCTGATGCCATCGGCGGCATAGTCGACCGAGTAGCCACCGCGGTCGAGAAATTCGCCGACCATCTCGGCAATCTGGCGATGATCCTCCACCAGCAAAATCAATCCCGCCTGCTCTTCATGCACGGTCATGTCGCCCTCGCCTGCTGTGGTTTCACAAATGTGAAGATATAAACGCCAGCAGCGTGATTGCCGTGTGAATCGATCACTGCCGCATCACATGGCCTCGCAGCAGCGGTTGCAACTCGTGCCAGACCGTTTCCAGTACTTTCGGCTCCGCACTGGCCACCGGATGCAGTCCATCGTCCTGCATCAGCGCCGGATCCAGTGCCACGCCGTCGAGCAGGAACGGCACCAGGGCGACATGCCCGGTCCGCGCCAGGTCCGCATAGATCGCGCGCAAACCGTCCCGATACTGCGGACCGTAGTTCACCGGCAGCTCGATGCCCAGCAGCAGCACCCGGATCTGCCGCTTCTGCGCCATGGCGATCATCGCCGCCAGGTTGTCGCGCAGGGCCGGCAAGGGCAGCCCCTGCAGACCGTCGTTGGCGCCCAGTTCGAGCACCAGCACCGCCGGATGGTATTTCCGCAGCAACCCCGGCAGACGCCGACGACCGCTCAGCGAGGTCTCGCCACTGATGCTGGCATTGACCGCGGTCCACATCGGCACCATGTTGCGCAGACGCGCATCCAGCAAATGCACCCAGCCGGATTCAACCGGTATGTTGTGCGCGGCGGACAACGAGTCACCCAGCACCAGTACGGTTTTCGGCATGGCCGCCTGTGCAGCGCCGAGGCCGCCCAGCAGCAAGCCGACACCGATCATCCAGCCAAGGCATCGACGCATGAAAGATTCTTCCCGTCCGCTTCTCAAGGCCTGTGATGTTAGCAAGTCGGTCAGTGGCCCCGAGGGCCGACTGGATATCCTGCGCCACGTCGACCTGCGGATCCGGCCAGGCGAGAGCTTCGCCATCGTGGGCGCGTCCGGTTCGGGCAAAACCACCCTGCTCGGCCTGCTGGCCGGCCTGGACACGCCCGACAGCGGCAGCATCCAGCTGGACGGCCATGCACTGGAACAGCTGGACGAGGAAGCGCGCGCCGACCTGCGCCGGCAGCTGGTCGGCTTCGTGTTCCAGTCGTTTCACCTGCTGCCGGCGCTGACTGCCGAGGAAAACGTGATGCTGCCGCTGGAACTGGAAGGCAGCAGCGCCGCGCGACCCCGTGCGCGCGCGGCGCTGGAATCGGTCGGGCTGGGTGCGCGGCGGCGGCACTATCCGGCGCAGCTGTCCGGCGGCGAGCAGCAGCGCGTGGCGATCGCCCGCGCATTCGTGCACGGACCGCGCCTGCTGTTTGCCGACGAACCCACCGGCAACCTCGACCAGCGCACCGGCCATCACGTCTGCGACCTGCTGTTTGCGCTCAACCGCGATTACCGGACCACCCTGGTGCTGGTGACCCACGACGCCACCCTGGCCGCGCGCTGCGATCGCCGGATCGAACTGGACGAAGGCCGTGTGCTGGCGACGATGGCGGGCGCCCCCGCATGAAACTGCTGCTGCTCGCCCTGCGCACGCTGCGCCGTGAATGGCATCTGCCGGAGCTGCGCACGCTGGCCGCGTCGCTGGTGCTGGCGGTGATCGCGCTCGGCGTGGTCGCCACGCTGGCAGCACGTATCGAGCTCGGCATGCTGGCCAGCGCCGCCGAACTGATCGGCGGCGACATCGGCATCAGCTCGCCACAGAGCCTGCCGGCGAAGTTCGCCGCCGCCGGCCACCGGCAAGGCCTGGCGACGGCCGATACCGCCAGCTTCCCCAGCGTGGCGTTTGCGCACCGGCAAACCCAGTTGCTCGACGTGCTGGCCGGCGACGAACATTATCCGCTGCGCGGCACGCTGCAATTGAGCGATGCGGCAGGCCATGCATACGACGGTCATGCCCCATCGCCAGGCCAGGTCTATCTCGACCATCGTGCGCTGGTCGCGCTGAACCTGAAAGTCGGCCAGCCGCTGCAACTGGGCGGCCGCGAACTGACCATCGCCGCCGAACTGCTGCGCCAGCCCGATGGCGGCGAGCTGCTGGCGCTGGCGCCGCGCGCACTGATGAGCCTGACCGATGCCGAACAGGCCGGGCTGCTGGCCACCGGCAGCCGCGCCCGTCATCGCCTGCTGCTGGCCGGCACACCTGCGGCGGTGCAACGCTGGCGCGACTGGCTGCAACATGCCGCGTTGCCTCAAGGAGCCGATCTGGTCACCCCGGAGCAGGCCCAGCAGCGCATGCGCACGGCATTCGACCGCGCCGGCGCCTTCCTGCGGTTAACCGCACTGCTGTCGGCGCTGCTGGCCGGTGTCGCCATCGCCCTGGCCGCGCAGCGCTATGCGCGGCGCAAGACCTCCGAAGTCGCCCTGTTGCGCGCGCTCGGCACTTCACGCCGACGTGTGCTGGGCCTGCTGCTGGGCACGCTGGGCGCGCTGGCCCTGCCTGCCGCGACGCTCGGCCTGCTGCTGGCGCTGGGACTGTCGCAGCTGGCCTGGCTGCTGGCCGGCCAGCTGTTTGCCAGCATGCCCACCGTGTTGCCGCTGGCGCCGTCGCTCGCCGCCGCCGCAATGGGCATCGCCGTGCTGATCGGCTTTGCGCTGCCGCCGCTGGCCCGCCTGGCCGAAGTGCCGCCGATGGCCGTGTTCCGTCAGAGCGCGACCCGCCGCGTACGGCGCTTCGACACCTTGTATCTGATCCCCGTGCTGGTCGCGCTGGGCCTGATCTGGAGCCAGAGCGGCTCGCTCAAGCTGGCCGGCATTCTCGCCGCCAGCCTGTTCGCTGTGGCGCTGATGGCGGCATTGCTGGCCGCCTGCCTGCTGTGGCTCGCCCGCCGGATCGCGCCGGGTGCGCATCCGGCGCTGCGGCTGGGACTGGCCGCGCTGGCGCGGCGGCGCAACCTGAGCCTGATCCAGGCCACCGCGCTCAGCCTGGGCCTGTGCGCGCTGCTCCTGCTCTCGGTGGTCGCGCCGGCCCTGTTGCAGGGCTGGCGCCAGGAACTGCCGGCCGACACGCCGAACTGGTTCGCACTGAACCTCGAGGGCGATCAACGCGCCGGTTTCGCACACGATCTGGCTGCCATCGGCGGCCGGCAACTGAACATGCTGCCGCTGGCCGTGGGCAAGCTCACCGCGATCAACGGCAAGCCGATCGACCGTCTGCATTTCAGCAACCAGGCTGCCAGGGAGTGGGCGGATCGCCAGTTGCGCCTGTCGTGGTCGGGCGAGCTGCCGCCGTCGAACAAGGTCATCGCCGGACAATGGGCCGGACCCGATCCGGCGCAGGCCGAAGTGTCGATCGATACCCGCTGGCGCGACATGTTCGGGTTGAAGGTCGGCGACAGGCTGAGCTTCAACGTCGGCGAAGGCGACCTCGACGCCAGGATCGGCAGCATCCGTCAGGTCGACTGGAGTTCGTTCCGGGTCAATTTTTTCCTGCTGCTCGATCCTGCCCATGCCGGCGGCTTGCCGCATACCTGGCTGGCCAGCTACTACCTGCCGCCCGGCCACGCCAGGCCGCTGGCGAAACTGTCGCGCGAATACGGCAACCTCAGCCTGATCGACGTCGATTCGCTGCTCGGCCGCGTGCGCGAGATCGTCGATCGCATCGGCAATGCCGTGCGCTGGATCCTCGGCTTCAGCCTGCTCGCCGGTGCGCTGGTGCTGGCCGCGGCGCTCGCCGCCAGTGCCGCCGAACGCCGGCACGAAGCCGCGCTGCTGCGCACCCTGGGTGCCCGCCGCAATCAACTGCGCACTGCCGCCGCCTGCGAATTCGCCCTGCTCGGCCTGGTCGCCGGTCTCACCGCCGCGCTCGGCGCCGCCGGTGCCGGCCTGTGGCTGGGCCATGCGGTATTCCACATCGATGGCTTCGTGCCGCCGCCCTGGCCACTGGCACTGGCCGCGCTCGGCGCCGCCCTGGTGGTGATGCTGCTGGGGCTGGCCGGTACGCGCAAGGTGACGCGCACGCCGCCGATGCGCTTGCTGCGGGAAGAATGATCGCGCATGAAGCGGACCTCTCCACCCGGGCACGACCCGCAGGCCAGACGCACCTGGCATGTGCGGCTCGCCGAAGAATGGCTGTTGCTGACATTCGCCGCCGTGGCGCTCGCGCTGGCGTTGCTCGATCCGCAGCCACTGGCGAATTACCGGCGCTGGCTGCATCTGCCCACGCTGGCCGGGCTGCTTGGCCTGCTGATCGCGATCCAGGGCATTCGCGACAGCGGACTGGTGCAGCGCGCGGCGGCCGCTCTGGCCGCGCGCATGCATTCGGTGCGCAGTCTCGGCCTGCTGCTGGTGACGGCTGCGGCGTTGTTGTCGATGGTGCTGACCAACGACGTGAGCCTGTTCCTGATCGTGCCGCTGACGATGGCGATCGGCGGCATCTCGAACCTGCCGCTGCC
Source organism: Lysobacteraceae bacterium (assembly GCA_028871555.1). Classification (GTDB taxonomy): domain Bacteria; phylum Pseudomonadota; class Gammaproteobacteria; order Xanthomonadales; family Rhodanobacteraceae; genus Rhodanobacter. The sequence goes on along the minus strand of JAGWNA010000048.1, from coordinate 19,818 downwards.
GCGCATGGTGGTGCTCGAAGCGCTGGCGGTGAATGCCGGCTCCAGCCTGAGCCCGATCGGCAACCCGCAGAACCTGCTGCTGTGGCAGCACGCGCACGTCCCGTTTTTCGCTTTCGTCGCCGCGATGCTGCCGGCCGCTCTGGTGATGCTGCTGCTGGTGGCCGCGCTGACCTGGCTGTGGCTGCCGCAGGATCGTGTCGGCCTGGACCACGCGCAGATCGATCGCCGCGAAGTGTCCATGACGATGGCGCTGCTGTCGGCGACCGCACTGTCGGCGATGGTGGCGATGATGGAACACGGCCATGCAGAACTCGGAGCATTGATGCTGTCGTTGCCATTCGCGCTGTTCGCCAGGCGCAGCCTGGCCGGCATCGACTGGCTGCTGCTGGCGACGTTTGCCGCGATCTTTCTGGGTCTGGGCCACTTCGCCGAACTGCCGCCGGTGCGGCACGCGCTTGACCATCTCGATCCCGGCCAGCCGCTGACCGTGTATGTCGGCGGCATCGTCGCCTCGCAGCTGATCAGCAATGTGCCGGCGACGGTGTTGCTGCTCGAGCGCACGCCCGATGCGATGGCGCTGGCGGTCGCGGTGAACGTGGGCGGCTTCGGCGTGGCAACCGGCTCGCTGGCGAACCTGATCGCGCTGCGCCTGGCCCGGCAGCCAGGCGGCCTGTGGCGGCTGCAGCGGGTGTCGATTCCGTTCCTGCTGGTGTGCGCGCCGCTGGTCTACCTGGCCTGGCGCTGGATCGGCCGGTAGGAGCGCGCTTGCGCGCGATGGCCTAGCCCCTTTGGCCCGGTAGGAGCGCACCCTGTGCACGAATGCTCCTGTCGATGAACGTCCGCAAAGAGCTTTCGCGCACAGGGTGCGCTCCTACGATCAATCGTCGTCGTGCGGCACGTCGACCTTGCCCTTCACGCCGGAATGGCTGACGTCACCACTGCCTTTCGCGCCCAGGCTGAAATCGCCGGCCACGTCGCTCACACTGAAGTCGCCGGAGCCCAGCGTGTCGGCATGCACGCTGCCGCCGACCTTGCGCAACACCACATCCCCTGAGCCGATGCTGCCCAGCGTGGCATCGCCATGGATGCCTTCCACCGTGGCGTCGCCCGAGCCGACCGAGCCCAGCGCGAGGCTGCCGATGTCTTGCGCATTCACATCGCCGGAGCCCACGCTGGCGGTGAATTTTCCGCTGATCCGCTTCGCGTGCAGGTCGCCCGAGCCAACCATGCCCTGCACCTGCTGCATGCCGCTGACGTCGGCATCGCCGGAGCCCACGTTGACCGTTACCGGCATGCCGGCCGGCAGTTGCACGCTGACATCGAGATCGGCGTAGGAGCTGCCGAACAGGTGGAAGCTGAAGTGGCTGCCGCCCCCCAGGTCGATCAGCAACTGGTCGCCCTCGCGATGCTGGGTGACCAGCAAGCCATCCAGCGCAGCCTTGTCGGAGGCACAGGCACGGCCTTGCAGGCTCAGGCCCTTGGCGCTGTCGCTGCCGGTGACATGCAGGTCGTGGCCATGCACGTCGATCTGCACCGCACGGACACCGGCCAGGTCGAGCTGCAGGTGGCGCGGCGCCTCGTATTGGCATCGCGCGGCGTTCGCCGTGAATGGAGCAAGCAGCAGGGCTGCGATGAACATCAGGCGCATGACGGACTCCTCAAGGATGGTCGACAGCCCTGAGATGCCGTCGACGCCAAAAGGGTTGCACGGGTGAGGCGCCGTCGCCGGTCCGCGTCAACCCGGCGGGCACCTCCACGTTTTTGTATCCACCTGTCGAGGAGATCCACCATGTCCCACAAAACCCTGCTTGCTACCACGCTGGCCGCTTTGCTGGCCGGATCGGTCACCCTGGCCATGGCGCAAGATCGGCCAGCGCCGCCCTCTGCACCTGTGCCGCATGGCATGGCCACACACGGATCCGCCGCACATGACGGCTATCGTCACGCCATGTACATGCATCGATTCGGTTTCGAGGGTCCGCGAAGCAGCGTGATCGGCGATCTGCACGGACTTGAACGCCTGTACATCCTGTCCGGCCGCAGCAAGGATCTGGCGGCGCTGTACAACGAGGTGCTGGCCAAGTCGCAGGATCCACACGTGCGCGATTACGTGTATCGGCACCTGGCCCGCCTGCAGGCACGACCGGCGAATGCGGACCAGGCGATCGCCACGCTGCGCAAGGCCCTGGACGAAAGCCTCGCCAACGAGGCGAAAATGCGCACCGAGCGGGAAAAGATGCGCTAGGAGCCTGTCGGGCTTTGGTGGTCGAGGCGAGAATTCGGCTGTGCGAGGACAGATTTTCGCCGCTTCGCCGGCTCATGGTGGTTCCATGGGCCAGGAAACGGCAGGTAGTGGACCGCACAGACGGATTCGCAGCCCGGCCGACCAAAGTCCGACAGGCTCCTCGACCTGGCTGCAGCGCCGCGCCGGATCGGCGAAACCGGCGGCTGGCCGGTAAGGCGACACGTTCGAACCGGCGGCAACCGCCAACCCGCGCGATGGCCGCGACCACCGCGCGGGTTCAGCGCTTCGGCTCCAGCGCCTTGGCGCGTTGCCACAGTCGTTCCTGCCCGGCCAGCGTGTGCTCGCCGAATGCGCCCCCATCGGCGGCGGCCAGTTGTTCCATCAGCCGAAAGCGCCGCTCGAACTTCGCGTTGGCGTGACGCAGGGCGCGCGAGAAATCGACACCGGCGTGCCGCGCCAGATTCACCACCACGAACAGCACGTCGCCGATCTCATCCTCGAGCCGCGCCGGATCCGCACCGTCGGCAAACTCGGCGCGCACCTCGTCGATTTCCTCGGCCAGCTTGGCCAGCACCGGCTGCGGATCGGGCCAGTCGAAGCCGCGGCTGGCCGCGCATTGCTGCAGTTTCAACGCGCGCTTCCATTCCGGCAGGCCCGACGAGATGCCGGCCAGCGCGCTGGTGTCGTGCGGCTCGCCGCGGCCGGCCCGTTCGGCAGCCTTGATGTCGTCCCAGGCCTGCCGCTGCACCGCGGCATCGGCATAACGCACCCCGTCGAACACGTGCGGATGACGCCGACGCATCTTGCTGCTGATCGCATGCACGACATCGGCGAAGTCGAATCGCCCTGCCTCCTCGGCCATCCGCGCATGAAACACCACCTGCAGCAGCAGATCGCCCAGTTCGTCGCGCAGGTCGTCGAAATCGCCGCGGTCGATCGCATCGGCCACTTCGTAGGCCTCCTCGATGGTATACGGCGCGATCGAGGCGAAATCCTGCTGCACGTCCCACGGACAACCGCGCTCGGGATCGCGCAGGCGCGCCATGATCGCGAGCAGGTCGTCGAGATTGTATCGGTCCGGATCAGACATGCCGCAGCGGATCCGATGGCCGCCGGGACACCTTCTCCCTTGCGGGGAGAAGGCAGGGATGAGGGGCCACGCTGCCAAAATGCTCCAAGGAAATCACCCCTGCCCGGCCGCGCGCAGCCGGCCCGCCCAGTCGATGCTGGTGTCGCCCACCGCGATGAACTCGGGGTTGAGCAGCGACTCGCCGCGGTTGTAGCTGAACACCCGGCCCTGCAGATCCATCACCGTGCCGCCGGCTTCCTGCAGCACGCATTGCGCGGCGGCGGTATCCCACTCGCTGGTGGGGCCCAGACGCAGATAGACGTCCGCATCGCCGCGTGCGATCAAGCAGAACTTCAACGAGGAACCCAGCGGCACGCGCTGGTAGTCCGCACCCAGCAGTCCCCGCATCATGGAGTCCTGCAGACTGCCGTGCGAACGGCTGCCGGCCAGCACCGGCGGCTTTGCCAGCCCACGCACATGCAGACGCCGCCAGCCGTCTCCGGCTTGCGCCTGCAACCATGCGCCGTGGCCTTGCGCGGCGGCATACAGCTCGCCGGTGACCGGCGCCAGCACCACGCCAAGCACCGGCTGGTGATCCTCGATCAAGGCGATGTTGACCGTGAATTCGCCGTTGCGTTTCACGAACTCGCGGGTGCCGTCGAGCGGATCGACCAGCCAGTAGCGCGACCAGTGCCGGCGCTCGGACCACGGCAGCGTGCCGGCCTCCTCGGACAGCACCGGCAACGCCGGATCCAGCGCGGCAAGGCCGCTCAGGATCACGTGCTGGGCGGCCAGATCGGCGGCAGTCAACGGCGATGCATCGGCCTTGGTCTGCACGGCGAAATCGCTGTGGTAGATCGCCAGGATCGCCTCGCCGGCGGCGCGTGCGATGTTCCCGATCTGTCGGGTCAGTTCCGGCATCGTGCTCATGCCCGCTGAAAGCGTCCCGCGAGATATTCGCGGGCCATGAACAGCGCGGCGATCGATCGCCCTTCGGTCACGTCATCGCGGCCGAGCAGGGTGTGCAGTTCAGTCATCTTCCAGGGCACCACCTCGAGCTCCTCCGGTTCGTCACCGGTCAGTCGTTCCGGATACAGATCCTGCGCCAGCACCACATGCGCCATGTGCGTCATGTAGGCCGGCGACAGCGACAGGTTGTGCAGGATCTTCAGCCGGCGCGCGCCGTAACCGACTTCTTCCTTCAGCTCGCGCTCGGCACCCTGCTCGGCGGTCTCGTCCTGGTCCAGCCGGCCTTTCGGCAATCCCAGCTCATAGCGGCCGACGCCGGCGCCGTATTCGCGCACCAGCAGCACGGTGTCGTCGTCCAGCATCGGCACGATGATCACCGCGCCCAGCCCGCTGCCCTTCATCCGCTCGTAGGTGCGGCGCACGCCATTGGAAAATTCCAGGTCGAGCTGCTCGACATGCAGGAAACCGCTGTCGGTGACGTCTCGCGTGGCATGGATGACGGGCAGTTTGCGCATCCGCCCATTGTAACCTCTGCCCGCCCCGCCTCGCCCGCGCCGAGCCGGCTGCGCTTTCCCTGCATGCCACTGTCGATCTGCCGGCACGTGTGCGTATGCACATCGAGCCACCCCGCCATTTCGCCTGAACAAAACGGCGCGAAGTCACTTCGCAATTCTGCGGCGCACAACGCAATCCACTGATAATCCGCGTTTTTTTGTTGACCTTGCCGGAACCACATGGACATACTCGTGCGTACGGGAGACGCAGCAAGGGGCAAAGGGGTGCTTGCGATCTCGTCGCGTATCACTGACATCCAACGTGAAAAAGGGGAATTTCATGCGCATCTTGCCAGTCGCATTGCGGACTGCCGTGGTCGTGCTGCTGCTCTCGTTCGCGCTGTCGGGCACGGCGCGGGCCGGCTCCGGCAGCGGCTACACGCAAACCCGGTATCCGATCGTGCTGGTTCATGGGCTGTTCGGCTTCGATCAGCTGTTCGGCAGCGTCGATTACTGGTACGGCATTGCCGACGGGCTGCGCAGCGGCGGAGCCACCACGTACGTCGCCCAGGTCAGCCAGCTCGGCAACGAAGTGACCCGCGGCAACCAGTTGATTGCGCAACTGGAGAATCTGCAGGCGATCTACGGCTATCGCAAGTTCAACCTGATCGGCCACAGCCAGGGCGGCCTGACGATCCGTTACGTCGCCGCGGTGCGTCCGGACCTGGTCGCCTCGGTTACCAGCTTCGGCACGCCGCACACTGGAAGTGCGGTGGCCGACGGCATCATCGTGCTGGCCCCGGCCGGCTCCGTGCAGCGCTGGCTGGCGGTCGATTTTGCGACGGCGCTGGGCAACCTGATCAACACGTTCTCCGGTGGCAACGACCCGCAGAATGCCCTCGATGCGCTGGGCCAGCTGTCCAGTACCGGCGCCGCCCAGTTCAATGCGCAGTTCCCGAACGGAGCGCCGGCCTCGCCCTGCGGTTCCGGTGCGGGCCTGGTCAATGGCATCCGCTACTACTCCTTCGGCGGCACCTCGCCGGTGACCAACCTGATCGATCCCTCCGATGCACTGCTGGCCGCCGGCAGCCTGTTTTTCGACGGCGGCGCGAACGACGGCCTGGTCGGCCGCTGCTCCAGCCACTGGGGCACGGTGATCCGCGACAACTACGGCTGGAATCACCTGGACGAGATCAACCAGCTGTTCGGCCTGCGCGGATGGTTTTCGGCCGATCCGGTCGAGGTCTATCGCAGCCAGGCGAACCGCCTGAAGAGCCAGGGCCTGTGATACCGCGCCGCCGCTTCGGGTTGATACCCGGCCTGGCGGCGCTGCTTTGCGCAGGGCTGTTGCTCGGTCATCTGCGATCCTCCTCGCCGCCGACCGCGCTCCACCGCCAACACGCAGCAGCGACGATCGCCGCACCGGCCGCGGCACCATTCGCCGCCGAACCGGCCACCGCTGCCGTGCATGTGCGCGATCCGGAGCGCGCACTGCGCGAAGGCTCATTGCGTGGCACGGTAGCGGATGGCGGCGTCAGCACCGGTTTTGGTGGCCGTCTGAAACCTGACCGGGCACTGCGAAGGCTGTTCGACTATTACCTCACCCTGCTCGGCGAAACCGATCTGCGCGGGATCCGCCAGTTGCTGCACGAGGATCTGTTGCACCGGCATCTCGACGCGCTGCTGGTCGGGGAGGTCATGCAGACTTTCGATCGCTATGCCCGCTACCAGCAGGCCGCCGCCGAACTGGCCGACCAGCCCGGCCTGCCGCTGGCCGGGCAGTTCGCGCGCGTCGATGCCCTGCGCCGGCAGATGCTCGGCGAAACGCTGGCCGAGGCGTTCTACGGTGACGAGCAGGCTTCACGGCAGCAGTTGCTGCAACGACTCGCGATCGAATCCGAGCGCAACCTGCCCGACGCGGAGAAGGCACGGCAACTGCAGGCGCTGGACGCCGCCCTGCCTGCCGCCGAACGCGAGGCACGCGCCCGGACCCGCATCGGCGACCTCGTGCAGCAACAGACCGCGTTGCTCGACGACACCCACGCCGACCCGGCCACACGCTATGCCGAGCGCGCGCAGACATGGGGCGGCGCGGCCGCCGGGCGGCTGGCGCAACTGGATCAGCAGCGCGCCCTATGGCAGGCGCGGCTGGATGCCTACGCACAGCAGAGTCAGCGCATCAGCGCGAATGACGCGCTCGATGCGCAACAACGGCAGGCGGCGCTGCTGCAATTGCTGCGCGACAGTTTTCATGGCCCCGAGCGGATCCAGGTACAGGCAATGATGGAATACAACAGCCTGCCCGGCACGAGCACACAATGATCGGCGACCGGGCCTCAGCGGCGCAGCCGGCGTAACGCCTGTTCGTGCACCGCCGGCGTACCGGCCAGCACGCTGCGCGTGTCCAGCGTCAGCGCCGCTCCATCCAGGTCGGTGAAGACTCCGCCGGCCTCGCGCACGATCACCGCCAGTGCGGCGATATCCAGGATGTTCACGTCCGACTCGATCACCAGGTCCAGGCTGCCGCGTGCCAGCAGGTGGTAATGGCAGAAGTCGCCGTAACCGCGAATCCGGTTGCTGTCGCGGATCAACGCGCCGAGCGCGTCCCAGCGGGCATCGGCGGTCAAGGTCCGGACATTGCCGATGGAAATCGATGCCTCGCCAAGCACTGCTGTGTCCGCCACCTGCACGCGCTCGCCATCGAGCCAGGCGCCGCGGCCGCTGCTCGCCCACATCGTCTCGCCGAAGATCGGAGCGCTGGAGACACCGAGGATCGACGCATCGCCATCCATCAAGGCGATCTGGGTGGAGAAGAACGGCGTGCGCCGCACGAAACTCTTGGTGCCGTCGAGCGGGTCGACCAGCCACAGCAAGCCGCCGCGCTCGCCTTCCTGGCCGAACTCCTCGCCGTAGATCGATGCCTGCGGCAACGCCGCCTGCAGGATCTGCCGGATCGCACGCTCGGCTTCGCGGTCGGCGACGGTGACCGGCGTGGCGTCGGCCTTGATCTCCACCGCCACGCCGCGTCGCCAGTAATGCCGGATCACTTCGGCGGCCGCCGCCGCAGCCTCGCGTGCGGCGGCCAGGGCCGTTGCGGTGATGTCAGTCGTCATGGAATTTCCCGGGTCCTGGTTTGCGGTGGTTACGGCGCGCTGCCGGCCAGGCCACCGCTGCGATGAACATGCACGGCGCCGTCGGCATCCGGTGATGCCACCCCGGTCAGCCAGCGGCGAAGCGAAGGGTCAGTCTGCCGTGCGTGCAGCGTCGCGTCCACCCGCCAGCCCAGTGGACTCAGTTGCAGCGTGCCGTCGACCTGCAGCGGACCATGACCGTCATCCTGCAGCTGCGCCTCGATCACCCCGCTGTGCGCCTGTGCGTCGGCGTGCAGGTCCCCCAACGGTACATCGCCATCGCGCGTGCGCATGACCGCATGCCGCCACTGCGCATGCGCCTGCAGTTGCAGCGGCCAACCGCCTTGCAGCAAGACGTGCCCGATGATCAGTTGCAGTTCGCCGCGTGGCTGGCCCAGCGGCGACACCGTGCGTGGCCCCAGTACGGCCAGATCGATGCGCGCGTTCACATCGCGCCATGCGATGCGGCCGTCCGGGAGACGCCGCATCGCACCGGAAAAATCAACCTGCGGCCCCTTGAAGTCCAGCCGCGACTGCAGTTTCCCGAGCAACAGCCGCCGCGACAACTGCCAGCGCAACTGCCCCAGTCGTCGGCCGTCGGCCGCCAGTACCTGGTCGGCCCGGCCCTCCCACAGCGGACCATGCACCTGCCGCAGACGCAGGCCATGCAGATGCGGCACGATCCACGGCAGCGCCCAGCGGGCCGGCAGGAACCACAGCAGCAGCGCCACGGCCAGCGCCAGCGCACCGATACCGACCAGGCTGTTTCGCAGGTATTTCAAGCGTCGATTCCCGGGACGACTTTGCCAGGTCGACTTGAGCGTCGACCGCCGAGCGCCGATGATAGCCGGATGACGACGACCGCAAACCGCAACGCCGCGCTCGCCGCGCGCGACCTCAGGCACGTGTGGCACCCGTGCACGCAGATGCACGATCACGAAAGCGTGCCGATGGTGCCGATCGTGCGCGGCGACGGCGCGTGGCTGATCGATGCCGACGGCCATCGCTACCTGGACGGCATCAGCTCGTGGTGGACCAACCTGTTCGGCCACGCCAACCCGCGCATCGCCGCCGCGCTGGCCGAGCAGGCGCGCACGCTGGAACACGTGATCTTTGCCGGTTTCACCCATGCACCGGCGATCGAGCTGGCCGAGGAGCTGGTGCGCGTCACGCCACCGGGGCTGGAGCGGGTGTTCTATGCCGACAACGGCTCGGCGGCGATCGAGGTGGCGCTGAAGATGAGCTTCCACTACTGGCTCAACCGGGGCCATGGCGGGAAAACCCGCTTCGTCGCACTCAGCGGCAGCTATCACGGCGAGACGCTGGGTGCGCTGTCGGTGAGCGACGTGGCGCTGTATCGCAAGACCTACGCGCCGCTGCTGCTGACACCCTTCCTGGCCCCCTCGCCGGACAGTTACGAAGGCGAACCCGGCGCAAGCCCGGCGCAGACCGCCGCACGCCGGCTGCAGGAGTTGCGCAAGCTGCTGGAACGCCACGCACACGAGACCTGCGCGATGATCGTCGAACCGCTGGTGCAGTGCGCCGGCGGCATGCGCATGTATCACCCCGATTACCTGACCGGCCTGCGCACCCTGTGCGACGAGTTCGACGTGCATTTCATCGCCGACGAAATCGCGGTGGGCTTCGGTCGTACCGGCACCCTGTTCGCCTGCGAACAGGCCGGTGTCTCACCGGACTTCCTGTGTCTCTCCAAGGGGCTCACCGGAGGCTTCCTGCCATTGTCGGCGGTGCTCACGACGAACCGGATCTACCAGGCCTTCTACGCCGAATACAACACCGGCAAGGCATTCCTGCACTCGCACAGCTATACCGGCAACCCGCTGGCCTGCCGGGTGGCGCTGGAGACGCTGGCGATCTTCCGCGATGAGCCGGTGCTGGAGCGCAACCGCGCACTGGCCGCTCGTCTCGCCATGCGGCTGGAACCGCTGCGCGAACATACGCATGTGGCCGACGTGCGGCAGACCGGCATGATCGCGGCGGTCGAACTGGTCGCCGACAAGGCCGGCCGGCGTCCGTTCCCGGCGTCCGAGCGACGCGGACTGCGCGTCTACCTGCATGGTCTGCGGCACGGCGTGCTGCTGCGCCCGCTCGGCAATGTGGTGTACTTCATGCCGCCGTATGTGGTGACCGAACAGGAGATCGATCTGCTGGTCGCCGCGGCTGTCGCCGGCATCGAGCTTGCCGTGAAGGGTTGAACGTCGCCCATGCCGCAGGTGGCACGGCCCGGAACCCGCGGTATGGAATTCAGTGCCCGATGCTGATCCTGGGATCGAGCATCTGCAGCGCGTGGGCCGTATCCGTGGCGCCGGTGCGCTGCAGCTCGTCCCCGCTGTAACTTTGACCCGGCAGCGGCAGGCAGCGGCCTTTCCTGGCCCGGATCAGGCTGCCGGTCTGCTGCAGGCAATTGCGGTCGCCGGGCTTGATCAGCTGGCGCTCGTCGTTTTTACGACTGGCATGCGCGGCGCTCGCCGGCGGGTTCTGGGCGATGGCGTTCGCGCCGATGACCAGCCCGGTCAGCAGGGCGAACATGGCGATGGGTAATCTGGACATGTCGGAAACCTCGGTTGCGCCCTTGGCGGGGCTTTCAGGAGCCTGCGCCTGTGGCTTTCGACAGGCAAGGCACGGTGCACGATCGTGTAGCAGGCATTCAGCTTTCCACCGCCCCGCTGCGGCATGAATCCGCGGCCTGCCACGCTCGGTTATGCTTGTGTTTTGCAGCCGGCCGCCGCATGCGCACCATCCGTCTCCATGTCGACTTGCCGCTGGCCGTCGGCGCCGAATTGCCGTTGCCGGCGCAAGCCGCCGAACACGCCACCCGCGTGCTGCGCCTGGTGGCGGGCGATCCGCTCACGCTGTTCAACGGCGATGGTTGCGACTACCCGGCCAGCATCCTCGCTCTGACCCGGCGCGAAGTTGTCGTGCAGGTTCAGGCGCGGCAGGTTGCGGACAATGAGTCACCGCTGGCGCTGACCCTGGCGCAAGGGGTCGCGCGCGGCGAGAAGATGGACCTGATCGTGCAGAAGGCGACCGAGCTGGGCGTGGTGCGCATCGTGCCGCTGCTGACCGAACGTGCGGAAGTGAAACTGGATGCGGCGCGTGCACAAAAGCGGCTGTCACACTGGCGCGCGGTGGCGGCCAGCGCCTGCGAACAGAGCGGGCGCGCGCGATTGCCCGAGATCAGTCCGGCCTTGCCGTTGGCGGCCTGGCTGGACGGCCTCGTCGAAGACGGGGCGCTGCGCCTGGCATTGCTGCCGCACGCCACACGGTCCGCGCGCGAATTGCGCTTCGCGACGGCCGCCGGCCTGCTGGTAGTGGGGCCGGAAGGCGGGCTGGGCGAGCGCGATATCGCTGCACTGACGCTGGCGGGCTTCGGCGGATTGCGACTGGGTCCGCGCATCCTGCGCACGGAAACCGCCGGACTGGCCGCACTGGCGGCGTTGCAGGCGCTGCACGGCGACGGTTAGAGGCAGCGACAGGGCCTGCAGCCACAACGCTTGCCATACGCCCTTGACCGCCATGAAAACCCACGACGCACAACCACCCTGCCCGAGGGCTGCGTGCCGATGCCGGTCGACCAGGAACCAGTGCGGGCGGTCAGCCTGCCACGCCAGAAGACTCGGATGCATCGTCGGACGCAGGCGTTCGCGTCAGGTCCGCATCATCCATCAATTCCAGCAGCTCGGTTTCGATCCATTCCAGATCTGGGATCATCGCGACGTCGTCGCGCACCAGCACTTGCGCGCGAACACCTGGCGCAAGCGCGCTGCCATCATGCGTGGGGATGATCAATTCGGCGTTCAACGTGGTCAACCGGGGAAAGCCCTGCGTCACGACAGCGATGAACGGCAGTTTCGGGTTGCCGCCCAGTGCCTTGAACACGGCCACACGCACGCTCAATTCGGCGTCACCTTCTTCGGCGCCGATCAGTCGCGTGAACGACACCAGCGGCACCCGCCAGCCGCGCCATGCGATGCGGCCCAGCAGCCAGTCGGGGGCGCCGGCCACCGGCTCGGGGGTGCTGCGGGTAATCACCTCGGCAATACTGGCATTGGGCAGCAGCAGACGCAGATTGCCCACCGGCACCAGCACGCAGCGAATTTCACGCGGCAATGGAAGATCGCTCATTGAAATACCTCGATCAGGTGCGCCGCCAGCTCATGCGGCGTACCGGAGAAACCGACCAGTCGTTCGGCGAAAATTGCACCGACCATGTCGGCAAAATGCTCACCTGACGACGACTCTACCCAGACCTGGCCGCCGCGATCATGGATCGCCTGCGCGCCGGCGACGGCGTCGGTGGAACGCCCGGCGAAGACGATCGCCAGCGCATCACGGCCGAAGGCATTGGCTGCCATGCTGAAGGTGGCATCGATCGACGGGCTCTGTGCCCCCCCATCCCCCTGCACCGCGATCTCGATGCTGCCGTCGCGACGCAGTCGCACGTGCTGCCCGGCCGATACCACCAGCACCTCGCCAGCGCGGGCCACACCGGCGTGCTCGGCCAGTCGCACCGGCAACGCGCAGTGGGCAGACAGTTTTTCCACCAATGCCGCAGCGGACTGGTTTCCCAGGTGCTGGGCATGCAAAAAGGTCAACCGGGTGCTCGCCGGCAGTCCGGCCAGAAAACCGCAAACGGAGTCCGTGCTGTCGACCGCGGCACCCAGCAACACGATGCGGTTCAGGGCGGCGTCGAGTTCATCGAGCATCATCTCATTGGCAGGCTGCTGCTCGTACTGCTGGGGTGCGACGGCCTCTTCCAGCGAGACCAGTTCCAGATTCAGCACGGGCTTGACGTCCGACGCGACCTGTTCGACGTCCGGCGCGAGAAAATCGGCGGCACTCATTTTCTCGACTCCGAAAGCGGAGGGATCAGGCTTTCCGGCGGTCGCGTGCCCGGATTCGTCCGCCGGCATTTCATCATCGCCCAGCAGCGCCCAGCCATCTGGCGCACGCGGAGGGGGGACCAGGCTGGCGGCCGGGATCGCATCGATGTCGGTGTCGGACAGTGGCGCGAACGGGAGCTCGGCCATCGGTGGGGAAGGCCGATGGTCGAGCTGGAACACGTTCGACTCCTGGGCGGGCGCAACCGGCAAGGGCGCCTGGACATCGCGCGCTGCAGCCTGGCCCGAACGCCCCGCATCAACGGCCGGCTCGGCCACTCCGAAATTGCCATCGTGCAGCGGCGGCGGTTCGCTGCCGTCGGTGTAGCGCAGGCCCGGTCCGGATGTTTCCTCCGCGTTGTCCTGCAGCCCGACGGAGGCCAGCAGGGCTTCCAGTTCGGCCTCCAGGTTTTCCGAATCGTCGCTGCCCGTCCGCTCGCGCTGTCGGTCATCTCCTTCGGCAGGTTCCGGTAGAACCTGTTCCAACGGATATGGCTCCGGCTCCGCTTCGGTTGTCGCAACGGCCCCGGTCGATGCAGCCGCATCGGGCGTTTGGGTCGTTGCACCGTTATCCGGCGCGTCGACCGGCGTCTGCTCTCCCGCTTCCACGGCGCGCGGTACCTCGATACCCCGGGCATCCTGCGGGCGCGGCGGGTCGACGTCGCCGACCGCAAGCACCTTCAGCGCCAGATGACGGGCCCAGCGGGCGCGATCCCAACCGGCCAGCGCACGACTGGCCTGGGCGTCGTTGAAAACCACGCGCGGATGATCGCCGTCGATCACCTCGTACAAATGATCCAGCGCGTCGTCGCCGGTGTCGTCCAGGTTGACCACCAGTACTTCGGCGCCCAGCTCCTGCAGCAACTCGCGACTGAAGCCCGATATGCCACCCTCGTGGACAATCCGTGCCCCGCAGTCGCTCAGTGCCTCGCGCAATTGACCACCCAGCTCGGTGTCGTCGAACAGCAGCACGACCGCCAACGCCGGATCAGTCATGGCCGAGTTCCAGCAACGCGCGCTGTTCCAGCACCTCGCTGATCTGCAGCAGCAGGTCGGCCTCCTGGTACGGCTTGCCGAGATAGCGATCCACACCGATGTCGAACGCCCGTTGCCGGTGCTTTTCGCCGCTGCGCGATGTGATCATGATGATCGGCACGTCGCGCAGCCGCGGATCGGCCTTCATCTGGGTCGCCAGCTCGTAGCCGTCCATGCGCGGCATCTCGATGTCCAGCAGCATCAGGTCCGGCACGCGCTCGTGCAGCTTCTCCAGCGCATCGACACCGTCCTTGGCGGTGCCGACTTCGTATTCGTGACGCTCCAGCACGCGGGTGGTGACCTTGCGCATGGTGATCGAATCGTCCACCACCATGACCAGCGGCCGCACCCGCACTTCCTCGACCACCGGCGCCTGCACCGCGCTCAGACCATCGGCCAGACGCTGCTGGCGGCGCGCGACGCCATGGCGGACCAGTGGTGCCAGGTCCAGAATGATCAGCACCGAACCGTCGCCCATGATGGTTGCACCGAGCAGGCCCGGCACCGAGCTGATCTGCGGGCCGACCGACTTGACCACGATCTCGCGCGAGCCCAGCACCGCGTCGATCCGTATGGCCGCCCGGAGATCGCCGGCACGGGTCAGCAGCAAGGGTTGCTGCTCGCCCTCGTCCAGCAGCCCCGGCGGCAGGCCCAGCAACTCGGCCAGGTCATGGATGCCGTACTGCTCATTGCCGTACTCGAACGACGGGTCGTCCCCGGTCAGCCGCGCGGCCAGTTCGTCCGGATTGACCCGTGCCACGCCCTGCACCGATGTCATCGGGATCGCGAACGTCGCCTCGCCGATGCGCACCAGGATGGCCTGGGTCACCGCGAGGGTGAATGGCAGACGCAAGACGAAGGTGGTGCCCTTGCCCTGCTCCGACTCGATCGACAGCGAACCGCCGAGTTGCTTGATCTCGTTCGCCACCACGTCCATGCCGACGCCGCGGCCCGCCAGCTGGGTGATCTTGCTCGCCGTGGAGAAACCCGGCTGGGCGATCAGCGAAAGCAGCTGATGCTCGGTGGGCCGGGCATCCGCGCGCAACAGACCGCGCTCCACGCCGCGCTTGCGGATCGCCTCGCGGTCCAGTCCGCGGCCGTCGTCGCTGACCCGGATCACCACCTCGGTGGCTTCGCGGGCCACCCGGATCCGCACCGAACCTTCGGCCGGCTTGCCGGCCTTGCGGCGTTCGGCCGGGGTTTCGATGCCATGCGCGATGGCGTTGCGCAGCATGTGCTCGAACGGCGCCTTGATGCGGTCGAGCAGGTTGCGGTCCATTTCGCCGTGCGCGCCGTCGACATACAGCTGGGCGCTCTTGCCTTCCTCCTGCGCCGCCTGGCGCAGGGTACGGCGCAGGTTGGGCACCATCGTGTCGAACGGCAGCATGCGCGTGCGCAGCAAGCCGTCCTGCAGCTCCGTGCTGACTCGCGACTGCTGGATCAGCAAGGTCTCGGCCTGCCGGGTCAGTTCGTCCAGCATGCTCTGGATCGACACCAGATCGGAGACCGACTCGGCCAGCGCTCGCGAATACTGCTGCAACTGCGAATAACGATCGAGTTCCAGCGGATCGAAGGCGGTCAGGCCGGCTTCGCGATGTTCGCGCTGGAAACGCGCGATGATCTGGGCCTCGGTCTCGATCTCCAGCATGCGCAGCTGGCTGCGCAAACGCGCGACGGTCTGTTCCAGTTCGACCAGGTTGAAGCGGTAACCCGCCACCTGCTGTTCCAGCCGCGAGCGGTAGATCGCCACTTCGCCGGCGTGGTTGACCAAGCTGTCGAGCAGATCGGCACGTACCCGGATCTGCTCCTGGGATGAATGAACCTCCTCTTCCATCTCGGGCAACAGGTCCGGCAGGCCCGTTGTCCCGCCCGCCCTGCCGGCGGTCGGCCGGGTCGGCAGCTGGGCCACCGGCTCCGGCTTGTGTCTGGGCATGACGGCAGCAGCCGGCTCCGTGTCGTCCGCCAGGGCGGTCTCTCCCGCCAGGGCCAGCAACTGGTCGATCGCATCCTGCGGATAGTCGACTGTCTGGCCTTGCGACACATGCTGAACCATGGCGTGCAACAGGTCGAAACTCGATTCCATCGCTGCAATCAGCTGGACGGCCCGGGCCTTGTCGGCCACCGGCTTTTCCAGGAGCGTCTCGATGGCATGGGCCAGGTCGCCCACCTGCATCAAGCCGGTAATCCTGGCACCGCCCTTGAGCGTGTGCAGATCGCGCTGCAGTTCGGCCACATAGGACGACTCGGTCGGTTCGTCATGCCATTGCGCCAGAACGCCATCGGCGTGATCGAGGATTTCGCGCGCTTCGTCGATGAACACCTCGAGCAGATCGGCATCGATCCGGCCTGAGCCGGCCGGGACGGGTGCCTCTTCATGCACCGGTCCGGTCTCGATTTCCTCGACTGCCTGGCTGGCTGGAATCGCCTGCTCGGCAGCGGCCTGCTCGGCGGCAGCCTGCTCGGCAGCGGCAAGTTCCTGCGCCGCCTGCTCGGCCTCGGCGGCGGCCTGCTCCTGCGCTGCCTGCTCGGCCTCGGCGGCAGCCTGTTCCGCCGCAATCCGTTCGGCGGCGGCGGCAGCCTGCTCTTGCGCAGCTTTTTCCGCGGCGATCTTCTCGGCGAGCGCCTTCTCGGCAGATGCTTGCTCGGCGGCGGCGATTTCCGGCTCGAATGCACCCAGCGCCTGGGCCAGCTCGGCCTCGAACTGGCTGTGCAGCACATTGTCCTCGTCAGCCACCTGCGCATCGGCAGCCTCGGCCTCTGCCATGTCGATGTCCGGCAGCCCCTTCACGACGGCTTCGTCGCCATCGCCATCGGCGTGCGCAGCAACCTCGCCCGGAGCCGGTTCGTACACGACGTGCGCCACCTGCGACTCGGGGTAATGTTCGCGCATGGCGATGATCTGCGCCGTGAGCGAATCCACCTCCGGCAACTGCGGGTGTTCGACATCGAACTGCGACATCACCTGATCGACAACCTCGACCATCTGGCCGAGCAGTTTCACGCCCTCGGACGACAGTGGCTCGTTCGCAGCACGCAGCCGCTTGAACAGCCCTTCCAGCGGCGACAGCATCTGCGTCAACAGCGGGATGTCGACCATCGCGATGGCACCATGCAAGGTATGCACGGCACGCAGCAGAGGCTCGCCGATCGGCAGCTCATCGTGGCAACCGAGGATTGCCGCACGAATGGTTTGCAGATACTGGGCAACCTCGCTGCGCAGTATTTCCAGCAGCACCGGATCGACCGCCGGCAATGCCGGCAATGCCAGCGATTGCGCGGGCGCGGGCTCGTCGATCCGGCTCGGCGCGATGCTGCGTACATCGGCGAAGCCCGCCTGCGGAATGGCCTGCGCGTCCGCCTCCAGACGCGAAACGCGTCGGCGCACGACACGGCGAACGGTTTCCGTGGCGGTCGATACGTGATCTTCGACCCGCGCCTGGTGGCCGGCCGTCAGCAACTCGGCGGTATGCATGATGGCGCTGAGCGGCGCACTCGGCGCACCCTTGCCCTTCAACGCGGCAAGCAGCTCGGGCAACGCGCCGATTGCATGCCGCACCAGCGCCTGCACCCCCTCGTGCGGCTGGATGGAGTTGTCGAGCACGCGATTGAGCATGTCCTCGACTTTCCAGGCGAACTCGCCCAGCACGCCGGCCCCGACCAACCGGCCCGACCCCTTCAGGGTGTGGAACGAACGGCGGATGCCGGTCAGCAGGGAAATCCTGGTCGGGTCCGCCAGCCACACCTTTTCGGCTTGCTGCAGATTGTCGATTTCCTCCTGCATCTCTTCCAGGAATATTTCGCGAATCTCGTCGTCGATGCCTTCGGCATTGGCATTGAAGATGGTGTTGGCTGCCAGCGGATCGCGCACCGGCACCTGCTCGAAGACGTCCTCCTCGACCTCGATCCACTCGTCGCCCGGAGCCTGCGAATCGCCGCTTGGCGGCAGCGGCGGCGAGGTCGCTTCGGTCGGCGTCAACCGCAATCCATCGAGATTCTGGATCGGGCCCGGATGATCCTTGCCTTCACCGAAGAAAAGCTCTGCACTATCGTCACCGGGCACCACGCTGACCGGTTCGTCCAGCTCCGGATGCTGCTCATCGGCAATGCCGGCATCGGCCTGGACCGGCGCGCTTGCGGCAGGCACGCGCGAAGAGAATGCCCGGGCGACAGCCAGCGGCCAGTAGCCAAGCTGCCCCAAACTGTGTTCGGCCACATCGAGGATATGGTCCAGCCCGCCGCGATGCTCGCGCGCCGCCTCGAGGTAGTACTCCAACGCGGCGATCGCGTCGGCCAGATGATCCATCTGGGCGCCGCTGGGTATGCGCTGGTCGTCCAGCAACTCGTAACTGATGAAACGGCCCACGCCTTCAGCCAGTTCAGCCGGGCGCGGCAGGGACAGCATGCGCATGGCGCCGGCAACCTCGTCCATCAGCACCGGCGTGCCGGCCATGCGGCCATGCTCCCAACCGGATTCGACGAAAGCGACGATCGCGTCCTTCACCTTGACGGTATTGCTGATCGCTTCCTGCATCAAGGTGGTGACGACGCCCAGTGCCTCGCTGCGCGGCAGTCCGGGAGAGACGGCCCCTGCCGCGGACTCATCATCGGAACCAAGGCTCTCGATGTGATCGTCCAGCGAAGCCTCGACGTAGAGCAAGGCGCCGGCCACGTCGAGCAAGGTGGCCTCGTCCGCCTCGCGGACCCGGTTGGCGATCTCGTCGAGCACCTGCCGTTGTTCGTTGATCACCTTGCGCGGCACTGCCAGCGCCAGCATGCCCAGCGTGTCGCCGACGCGCGCAAGCACCTCGCCCTGCACCGCCAGTTGAGCCGGATCGGCACCTTCCTCGCGCAGGAACAGATCCAGCGCCTCCTTCACGCGCAGCAGGTCATCCTTCAGTGCGCGCGAAACCGAATCGAGCAATGCGCGGTTGTGGCCGGCCATCGAACCGCGCGCATGCTCCAGTTCGTCGGCATCCGGCAGCAGGCTGTCCAACGCATAGGTCTGGCGCAGCAGCTCCATATGCGGGCTGCGCTGCCTGGCCTGGGCCACGAGGTAAAGCAGGCTGCAGGCCACATCGTCCGCATCATTGCCGCGCAGACCGTCCTCGCCGGATTCGATCAGCTTGCGAATGCTGCGATCGACTCTACCGAGCAATTGGCGCACTTCGCCGGCATGGTTCTGCAGCATGCCCTGCTCCAACCCTTCCAGCACACCGGCGGCGATCCACCACAATCGCCGGGCATGCACGTGATAACAGCGCGCCGTGATGGCCAGCAGGGTCTTGCGCATGCCGATCAGCTGCTGGGCGGCGTTTTGTCCGCGAAACCAGCCCAGCAGTTGTTGCTGGAAACGCACGCGCAGGTCATTCAGCTCACCGCGATGCTCCTGGGCGTACTGCTCGCTCATCGCTGCCGGCGCCTGCTCCGGCAGGAACGCATCGAGATTGGGATGAAACATCGCCGATTCGGGCAGCGGCGGCTGTTCGCGGGCGGCGCGCAAATCGTTGAGCAGCGGCAGCAGCACCACCGGCACGTCGCGATGTCCGCCGGACAACCGCTCGAGGTAATCCGGCAGTTGCATCAGACCGCGCATCAGCGTGGCGAAGGCTTCCTCCCGGTTGCTTGTCCGATCTGCCAGCAACGCGGCGCAGAGGGCTTCCATTTCCGCCGTCACCATCGATGCACCGTACAACTCGACCATCTGCAACGTACCGTACACCTGGTGCAGGTGATCGGCGCATGTACGCATGAAATCGCGCTTGCCCGGGCTCTCGACGTAGGACTCCAATGCCTCGCGGGCGAGCGACAGCGTCTGGTCAAGCTCCGGCTTGACCCACTGCAGCGTGGTGAAATCGATGTGATCTTGAAGTCTCATGCGCCTCTCTCAGCGGTTCCGCAATGACGCATCACGCAACCAGCGAGACAACCTCCCAACGTAAATCCGATGTCAACCCGGCAGCTTGAAATGGGCTAC
>JAGWNA010000047.1 GCA_028871555.1 Lysobacteraceae bacterium | reverse complement strand
GCCAGGCGTTTTCCGACGCGCTGGCCGCCAGCGGCATCCCGCTGCCGCCGTACGTGCTGCAGCTGGTCAAGGCCGGCGAGATGACCGGCCAGCTCGGCGCCTCGATCGCCGGCGCGGTGGCGCAGATGGAATACGAGGAGCAGATGCGCGCGGAGCTGCGCAATGCGCTGGTGTATCCGACCATCCTGATCTTCGCGGGCGTGGCGGCGGTGATCCTGATGTTCACCTTCGTGGTGCCGAAGTTCGCCTCGCTGCTGAAAAAGTCCGACCAGCTGCCGTGGCTGGCGTGGGCCGTGCTGGCCGGCGGCACCTGGGTCAACGCCAATGCCTGGTGGCTGGTGCCGGCGCTGCTGGGCGGGGCGGCGGCGGCGGTGCTCGCGCTGCGCCGCGAGCCGGTGCGCGACCGGCTGTACCAGCAGCTCAGCCGCTGGCCGCTGCTGGGCAGCTGGCTGCTGGAATCGGAAACCGCGCGCTGGGCGAAGATGCTGGGCACCTTGCTGCTGAGCAAGGTCGCGCTGCTGCGCGCGCTGGAACTGGCCCGCGACGGCATGCGCCTGCAGCAGCGGCGCGTGCGCATGGGCGAGGTGGCGCGCGCGGTGCGCGGCGGCGCCACGCTGGCGCAGGCGCTGGAGGACCACGACGCGCTGACCGGTACCGGCTACAACCTGGTGCGCGTGGGCGAGCGCGCCGGCGAGCTGCCGGCGATGCTGCAATCGCTGGCGCGGCTGTACGAGGAGTCGGGCCGGCAGCGCATGAAGCGCCTGCTGGCGTTGATCGAACCGCTGGCGATCCTGGTGATCGGCGCGGTGATCGGGGTGATCATCATGGGCGTGATGCTGGCCATCACCAGCGCCAACGATCTGGCGATCTAGTTCACTGTTTTGCGCTTGGCGAGGAATCTATGAAGTCCGGAAAACAACAAGGCGGCTTCACGCTGCTGGAAATGATCGTGGTGCTGGTGATCATCGGCCTGATCATGGGCCTGGTCGGCCCGCGCCTGTTCTCGCAGGCGGACAAGGCCAAGGTGCAGACCGCCAACACCCAGGTGAAGATGCTGCGCGGCGCGCTGGAAACGATGCGGCTGGACATCAGCCGGTTCCCCACCGCGCAGGAGGGCTTGTCGATCCTGGTGACCCCACCGTCCGATCCGAGCGTGGCCTCGCGCTGGCACGGCCCGTACCTGGACAGCGAGGTGCCGCTCGATCCGTGGGGGCATCCGTTCCAGTATTCGCCGGCGCCGAGCGGGCTGCAGCCGTTCACCCTCTACTCCTACGGCGCCGACGGCAAACCCGGCGGGGAAGGCCTCGATGCGGACATCGGCTATCTGCCGCAGCACTGACCAGCGGCGCGGCAACGCCGGCTACACCTTGCTGGAAATGGTGGTGGTGCTGGCGATCATGGCGCTGGTCACCGGCGTGGCCGCGGTGCGCGTGTTTTCGCTGATCGGCAGCTGGCGCGAACGCACCGAGCTGGAATCGATCGAGCAACAGTTCGCCCACCTGCCGGTGCTGGCGCGCCAGCGCGGCCAGGACATCCTGCTGCCGCCGCCGGCCAGCACGGCCGCCGCCACCACGGCGGCCGCCGGCGCGACGGCCGGCGGCAGCGCGCCGCCGCCGGCACTGACCCTGCCGTACGGCTGGCTGGTGCGCTTCGACCATCGCCTGCGGGTACGCGCCAACGGCTTCTGCGAAGGGGCGCATATCCAGCTGGAACACGGCGACCGGCATTACCCGCGGATCGTCACACCGCCGTTCTGCCAGCTGGTCGACAGCCCGCCGGAGACGCCGTGATGCGCCGCCGGCAACGCGGGTTCTCGCTGCTCGAGGCGATCGTCGCGCTGGTCATTTTCAGCATGGTGGCGATGGTGCTGTACGGCTGGCAGAGCACCAACCTGCACGCGCTGCAACGCGCCGAGGCGCACGCCCGCGAGAACCGGCTGACCCGCTCGGCGCTGGGCGTGCTGGCGCACGTGAACCCGATGAAGACGCCGAGCGGCGAACGGCCGCTGGGCCGCTATACGGTGCACTGGACGGCCAAACCGGTGCAGCCGGTGAAACCGGGCGTCACCGCCGTGGGCCTGCCCGACCTGTTCGAGATCGGGCTGTACGTGCTCGATGTCCAGGTGAGCGACGGCGACCGCACGCTGACCACGTTCCAGCTGCGCCGGGTCGGCTACCGCCAGGTCCACGCACTGAGCAGCGCGCCATGATCGGGCCGCGGCGCGCGCGCGCTTTCACCCTGATGGAAACGCTGGTGATGCTGCTGATCTCCGCACTGGCGATGACGCTGATGTTCCAGGCGCTGGCCGGTTTCAACCGTTCGCGCCAGCGCGCCGCGGCGCTGGAAGGCGTGCGCGACAACGGGGCGGTGGTGCTGGACTGGCTGCGCGACAGCATCCGCGGCCTGGTCGCGCTGGACATGACCGGCCTCACCGTCAAGGCGGACGATCCGGTGCTGGGCCTGAAGGGCGACGCCCAGGGCTTCACCGCCACCACGCTCGATCCGCTGCTGGGTGCCGCCGGCGTGCCGGTGACCGTCAGCTGGCAGGTGCAGCCGGCGGCCGGCGGCGACCGGCTGGTCTACCGCGAAACCGGGCAGCAGCCGCTGACCCTGTCGTTGCGCGATGCCGGCACCTTGCACTTCGCCTACCTGGACCAGGACGGCAAGGCACTGCCGGGCTGGCCGCCGCGGCTGGGGCTGCAGGTGCCGCTGCCGCAGGCCATCGAACTGCTCACCGATGGCGGCAGCGGCAGCCAGGTGATGGTCCAGTCGATCGCGGTGCCGCGACCGATGCCGCTGACGCCGTATACCAATCCGGAGGGGCAGTGAGCGCTCGCCCGTGGCAGCGGCCGGCGACGCGCGCGCAAGGCGGGTTCATCCTGCTGACGGTGATCGCGATGCTGGTGGTGCTGGTGCTGCTGGCCGGCGCCGTGGCCACCATCAGCGATCGCGTGCGCCACGACCAGCAACTGGCCGACACGCGGTTGCAGGGCGAGCTGGCCGCCGACTCCACGCGTGCCACCGTGCTGTATCTGCTGGGCACCCAGCGCTTCACCTTCGGCGGCGTCACGGTGGACGACCAGGTCAACCTGACCGCGTTCGAGCAGACCGAAAAAGCCGCCGGCGAACCGGTGATTTCCAACCTGCCGGTCGGCAACGAGCTGCGCCTGGACGGCACGCTGTATCGCGGCCTGGGCACCAGCCGGTTCGCCCTGCAGGCGGACAGCGGCCGGCTCAGCGTGAACTGGTCCAACCCGGTGGTGCTGCAGAACTGGCTGAGCCGGCTGAAGGTGCCGTTCGAGCAGCAGGCGCCGTTGTTCGACAAGCTGCTCGACTACCAGGATCCGGACGACCTGTACCGGCTCAACGGCGCCGAGGCCGAGCAGTATCGCGCCGCCGGCCGGCCGCCGCCGCCGAACCGGCCGCTGGCCACGCCGCTGGAACTGCGCCGGGTGATGGGCTGGGACAAGGTGCTGGCACCGCTGAGCGACCGGCAGCTGCTGGACACCGTGACCGCCAGCCGGACCGCGCAGATCTGCATCAACACCGCGCCGGCCAGCGTGCTGGCGCTGTTGCCCGGGGTCACCCCGGCGATGGCCGAGCGGGTGGTGGACATGCGCCGGTTGCAGGCGTTCTACCAGTACGACGCGGTGTACGAGCTGTTGCCCGCCCTGCCCCGCGACAATGACCTGATCAGCTTGCATCCGGGCGGATCTGGTACGCTTGCGATCTGGCCCGCTGACGGGACTTCCGGCTGGCTGCTGCATTGGACCGTGACCCCCTTCGACGACGGCGGGCAACCTTGGCGTATCGATTATGAACTCCGGCTTTCAGCACGCCCGCGAAACGGGCGGACGCCTGCTCGCGAAGCTACAACGCCACTTCTCTCCGACCCGCCTGCTGCGCACCCGTGACGACCTGCTGCCGCTGCGTGAAGGCGGGCGCAACGCCGAATGGGTGATTTCGCGCGGCCTGAGCCTGTTCGTGCCGGTGCCCTGCGCCGCGGTGCCGCGCAAGCGGCGTGCCGACTATGTGGCCACCGCCGTACGCCGCGCCGCGCCGTTCGCCGACCCGGCCTGGCACACCGCGTGGAGCGGCGATCTGGCGATGGTCTGGGTCTGGCCGCAGGAAGAACTGACGAGCGGACCGATCGAGGCGTCGCTGGCCGAATCGGGCCGGCTGCAGGATGCCGGCCCGGTCAGCTACATCCGCCGTTTCCTGCCCGAATCCCTGTTGCGCGGCGAATCGCGCGAAGACGGCGTGGAGCTGATCCGGTGTTCGGACGGGATCGAGGCGCGGGCCTGGCGCGCAGGCGCGCTGCATGCCAGCAGCTGGTGGCCGCAAGCGCCCGATGCAGCGACCTGGATGACGTTCTGCCGGGGTGTCGGGGTTCCGCCCCAGCCGCTGCCGGCGATCCAGTCGCCGCCGTGGCGCGACGCCCCGTGGACGGTGATCCAGCGTGCCTCGTTGCGCGACATGCTGGCGCAATACCAGCGGCTGGCGATCCCCGCCGCGGTGGCGCTGGTCCTGCTGATGGCCGCCTGGCAGGCCGGTGCGTTGCTGCATGTGCAGTGGGGACGCATGCGCCTGGCATCGGAAATCGCCGCCAGCAGCCAGAAGGTGTCGGACATCCTGGCCGCCCGCAGCCGTGCCGAGGACGACCTGGCCGCCACCCGGCAGTTGCTGGCGCTGCGCCCGCCGCTGCCGCAGGTGCGCCTGATGGCCTCGGTCGCCGGCCTGCTCGACCCGATGAAGGCCACCGTGGTGCAGTGGTCGATGCCCAATCCGACCACGCTGGAGGTACTGGTGGCCATGCCCGCGCCCGATCCGCGCGCGCTGGTGCTGGCGTTCCAGCATGCCGGCCTGTTCGACGATGTCAGCGCCGACATCGGGCGCGGCGGCAAAAACCAGGTCATCGTGCGCGCCAGGCTGATTCCCCCGGCCGTGCCGGGTACGGCCGCCGCGATGCCGGCGGCCGGCGGGGACGCCTCGTGAAGATACCGGGGCTGGACCCGTTTCGCGCCGAACTGGCGCGCAACCCGCGGTTGCGCGTGGGTATCGCGGTGATCGGCGCGTTGCTGCTGGTGTATCAGCTGGCCGGACTGTCCGACACACGCTCGCGCCTGGAGGCGGACTACTCCGTCAAGCTGATGCAGCTGGTCCGGGTGCAGGGCATTTCCCGCGAGGATGGCTGGGACCGCCGCGCCAGCGACATCCATGCGGTGCGCAAGGCGCTGGAAGCGCAGATTCCCGATGCCGACAGCGTGGGCCTGGCCCAGGCGACCGTGCAGGGTTGGCTGCGCGATACCGTCGGCAATGTCGGACCGAAACTGACGGTGACGATGGGTACTCCGTTGCGCGTCGACGAGCAGCATCCGTACTGGCGGATCCCGGCGCAAATCAACGGCCCGATCGTTCCGTCCCAGGCACTGGAGCTGATTCGCCAGATCGAGAGCCGCAAGGAACTGGTCACGGTGCAAAGCATCCGCCTCACCAGCGGCGACAATCCCTCGCTGGCGCTGGAAGTGGCCAGCTACTACCGGGTGATCCGGGGAGGCCCGGCGCATGCAGCTCCCTGACTGGATCGCGCGGCGCCCGTTGCCGATGGCGCTGCTGGCGTGCGCGCTGGCCGGCCTGTTGCTCGGCTGGCTTGCCACGCCGCTGCCCCGCCATGCCTCCGCGGCCCATGGCGAGGCCCCGTGGGTCGTGCCCGGCGCGGCAAGCCTGCGCCGCTATGACGACAAGGCGTTCCAGGTGCTGCTGACCAGCGCCGCCTGGGCCGACCGGCGGCATGCCGGCCAGCCCGGCGGCGGACCCGGCGGCGGCGACGCGCCGGCATGGTCGCTGGTTGGCATCGTGCTGACGCCGCAACCGGCGGCGCTGGTGCTGGATACTGCCAGCGCCAAGGTCACCCGGCTCGCCCCCGGTGCGGCGCTGCCGGACGGGTCGACCCTGGAAAAAATCGAACGCGATGGGATCAAGCTGTCCAGACATGGCTGCTCGATCCGCATCAGGCTGTTCCACCCATCCCACGATGCCGGGGCCGAACACTGCTCGACGCCCGCCGGGACCGGTGGCGGCACGCCTCACACCGGAGAACACGAATGATCAAGTTGCGTCCGCTTTCGCTGTCGGTTTCGCTTGCGCTGATGACGGCGGCGCTGGCCGCCTGCCAGACCGTGCCGTCGCAGGTGCAGCTGCCGGCGCCGCTGCCGATCGGCGCCAAGGCACCGGCCGAACGCGGCCTGACCATTCCGTCGCAGGCCACGGTTCGCGCGCGCACCGAAGTGGAATCGACGCCCTCGCTGGCGGCGCCGGGTCCGACCTCGGTCGGACTGGGCATCAAGCAGGAGCTGCCGCCGCTGGGCGGTGCGCCGATCACCGCCACCCTCAGCAACCTGCCGCTGGCGGCGTTCATCAACGAGGCCTACGGCAACCTGCTGCACGTGAACTATGTGCTGGACCCGCGCCTGGCCAAGCAGACCGATCTGGTCACACTCCGGGTGACCGAGCCGCAGACCCCGCAAGTGTTCTACCGGCTGGTCGACGATGTGCTGCGCCGTTACGGCATCGCCGGGGTATGGGACGGCCACGTGCTGAACATCCAGCCGGCGAAGGATGCCTCCAGCAGCGAATCGCCGATCCTGGTCAGCGGCCGCGCATTGCCCAGCGTGCCGGAGAGCCACCGCCCGGTGTTCCAGCTGGTCCAGCTGCACTCGGTCGGCAACGTCGACGTGGCCCACTGGCTGCGCACGGCCTACAACAACAACCCGCAGCTGAAGATCGACGAGGACATCAACCGCAATGCGGTGGTGCTTTCCGGCCCGCCCGAACTGGTCGGCGAAGCGGCCAAGGCGATCGCCGTGCTGGACCGCCCGTTTCTGCGCGGCAGCCACAGCCGCCGGCTGGCGCCAGCCTTCATTTCCGCCGACCAGCTGGCGCCCAAGCTGGTCGAGGCACTGCGCGCCGAGGGGCTCGCCGCCAGCACCACGGTCGCCCCCGGTTCGGCGATCATCGTGCTGCCGGTGAGCGCGGCGAATACCCTGCTGGTGTTCGCGCCGGACGAGCGCATCCTCGACCATGTGATCCAGTGGGCCAGGACGCTGGATCAGCCCAATCCTTCCTCCTCCAGCGACAGCGTCTTCTACTATCCGGTGGAAAGCACGAAGGCGGCGGACATTGCCGCCGTGCTCAACGGCGGCGGCGGCCAGGGCGGCATGCCGCTGACCATGGGCTCGTCGGTGCAGCCCGCCAACGAAGCGGGAACGGCAGCCAAACCGGCCGCCGCCAATGCCGCCAGCGCGGCCAAGCGCAGCAGCATTACGGTCGACGTGCCCCGCAATGCCCTGGTTTTTCGCGGCGACCCCGCCGAGTGGGAACGGATGCTGCCGCTGATCCGGCAAATGGACCGCCCGACACGCCAGGTGATGATCGAGGTGACGATCGCCGAGGTGACGCTGGACGACAACACGCAAATAGGCGTGAACTGGCTGGCCAAGAATGGCTTCGGCGGAAAGTACAACGGCACGTTGCAACTGGGCTCCCTCAGCAATACGGGGACAGGGACGGGGACGGGTACCGGTACGGGGACCGGGACCGGCACCGGCACGGGCAGCGGCAGCTCGGGCGGCGGCTTCTCCTACCTGGTGGATGTCGCCGGCATGAACCGGGGGCTGCTCACCGCCCTGGCCACGCATTCCGGGGTCAAGATCCTGTCCACCCCGCGGATCCTGGTCAACAGCGGCCAGGAGGCCAGCATCGACGTCGGCACGGAGGTTCCCACGCTGTCCTCGCAGACCGCCTCGGTGCAGCAGACCGGCGGCAACTCGAACATCCTGCAGTCGATCCAGTACCGCAAGACCGGCATCATCCTGGACGTCAAGCCGACCATCTATTCGGACAACCGCATCGACCTGGACATCAGCCAGGAAGACAGCGAGGCGCAGCCGATCGACGCCACCTCGGGGGTCAACTCGCCGGCCATCTTCAACCGCTCGATCAAGACCAGCCTGTCGCTCTCCGACGGCGGCTCGGTCGTGCTCGGCGGACTGGTGTCGACCAAGGAAACCAAGGGCAACAGCGGCGTGCCGCTGCTGAAGGACATCCCGCTGATCGGCAACCTGTTCAAGTCGCAGTCCACCGACAAGAGCCGCACCGAACTGCTGCTGCTGATCGTGCCGTACATCATCGAGTCCAACCAGCAGGCCAAGGACGTCACCAACGCCGTCATCGACAGCATGCAGACGCTGCAGCAGGCCGACCTGCACCCGGCTGCGACCAAGCCTCCGGCAGCATCGACGATGCCTCTCGCGCCGCCGTCAGGCACGCCGGAGCCAATCCACTGATTGCAACGCCCCCGTAGGAGCGCACCCTGTGCGCGAATGCTCTTTGCGGGACTCCGACAAAAGCATTCGCGCACAGGGTGCGCTCCTACGGGGCCGGGTTGTCCGGGGGGGCCAGCCCGGCGAACAGGTCGGCGGGATGGGGCGGCAGATCGCCGAGCAGCCGGGCCGTCCCGACGCCGGCGGCAACCGCGGCTTGCAGATCCGACGGCATGTCGCCGATCAGCACGCACTCGCCCAGCGGCAGATCGAAATCTTTCGCCGCCGCCAGCAGCATGCCCGGACGGGGCTTTCGGCAGTCGCACTGGACGTGGTACGCCCCCGTGCCCGCCACCGGGTGGTGCGGGCAGTAATAGGTCGCCAGCAGCGGCACGCCGCGTTCCGCGAATTGCCCGTGCAGCCAGCGCGTGTAGTCCTCGAACTGCGCTTCGGTGTAGTAGCCCCGGGCGATGCCGGCCTGGTTGGTCACCACGATCAGTGCGTAACCGGCGTCGCGCGCCGCGCCGCACAGCTCGAATATGCCCGGCATCCATTGCGTCTGTCCGGCGGTGTGGACGTAGCCGCGATCGACATTGATGACGCCGTCGCGATCCAGGAACAGCGCCTTGTGCGGCCCTGCCGTGACCGGCTCCGGCCGCCCGCCGGACGGCATGAATACCCCCGGCCGCGGCGGCAGGTTCATGCCGCCGGACCCAGCAGCGACTGCGCGCGGGCGTAATCCTCCGGTACGCCGATGTCGATGAAATCCCGCGTATCGTCCAGCGCGACCACCTGCCCGGCCGCCGCCCATGCCGGCAATACCCCGGACTCGAACGAGTAGCTCGGCAAGGTCGGCAACATCGCCACGCCCGCCCTGGTCAGGAAATAACTGCCGGCGTTGATCAGGCCGGCGGCATGGCCACCTTTTTCGCGAAAGGCCACCACCCGGCCGGCGGCAACCTCGACCGCGCCGTAACGCCCGGCATCGGGCACCTGCGCCAGCGCCATGCCCAGCGGCACGCCGGCGGCGTCCACCAGCCGTTCAAGCCGGCGCAGGTCGTAACGCAGGAACGTGTCGCCGTTCAGCACATGCACGCCATCGCCGTGAAGTTGGCTCGCGGCGAGGCGAATGGCGCCGCCGGTACCCAATGGCCGATCCTCTCGCGAATAGCTGATCTGCATGCCGGCCCATTGCCGGCCGATGGCCTGTTCGACCAGATCCGCGAGATGGCCGGTGGCGAGGATCACCCGACGCAGCCCCGCCTTCGCGACCTGGTCGAGCAGATGGGCGAGAAACGGACGGCCGGCGACCGGCGCGATGGGTTTGGGCAGGTCGGGCACCACGCTGCGCAGCCGCGTACCGAGGCCGCCGACCAGCACGATCGCCTCGTCAGCTGCGCGCATCGGCGAACATCTCGCTCTCGATCAGGTTGCACAGCAGATGGCCGATGAATTCATGGCCCTCCTGGATCTTCGGCGTCTCGCCGGACGGCATGCGAAAGCACAGGTCGCACAGTTCGGCCATCGCGCCGCCGGTCTGGCCGGTGAAGCCGATCACGCCGATGCCCGTGGCACGCGCGGCGTGCAAGGCGCGCAGGATGTTCTTCGAATTGCCTGACGTCGATATGGCGAACAGCACATCGCCGCTTCGCCCGAGCGCCTCGACCTGGCGCGCGAACACGTAGTCGTAGCCGTAGTCGTTGCCGATCGCGGTGAGGATGCTGGTATCCGTGGTCAGCGCGATCGCAGCCAGGCCGGGACGATCGAAGTTGAAGCGGCTGACCAGTTCGCCGGCCCAGTGCTGGGCATCGGCTGCACTGCCGCCGTTGCCCGCGAACAGCAGCTTGTTGCCCCGCTTCAGCGCAGCCACCGACAGCTTCACGGCGTTGCCGATCAGTTCGCGCAACTGCGGATCGACCGACATGCCCTGCAGCAAGGCGAGCGACTTGCCGAACTCCTGATCGATCCGATCGCTCATTTGATGCGCCACGATGTCGCTCCCTGCTGGGTGAAATGGAAATCCATGATGCTGCCGCCTTCGCGCAGCAATGCGCGGCTGAGACCGATGCGCTGCCCGGGATCGCACAGGAACATCATGAAGCCGCCGCCGCCGGCGCCGGATACCTTGGCCGCCCTTGCGCCATGCGCGAAGGCGACCCGCTCGACCTGCTCGATCAACGGATTGCTGATGCTGGTTGCGGTCTTCTTCTTCTCTTCCCAGCCCGCCTGCAACGTCGACTCGAGCCCGCGAAGGTCGCCCTTGAGAATGCATTCCTTCATCTGCACGGCTTCCTTTTTCAGCTGGTGCATGGCTTCGACCGAAGCATGATTCTTTTCGCCGATATTGCGCGACTGCTGATCGATGATGTCCGCCGACGCCCGCGAGACGCCGGTGAAGTACAACACCATCGAGGCTTCCAGTTCGGCCCAGACCCAGTCCTTGACCCGCAGGGGGTTCACGATCACACGGTCGCCCGCGTAGAACTCCATGAAGTTGAACCCGCCGAATGTCGCGGCGTACTGGTCCTGCCTGCCGCCGGCCAGCTTCAAATCCTTGCGTTCGATGTCGTAGGCAAGCTGTGCCACCTCGTATTCGCCCAGCGGCAGCGAAAAATACTCGACAAAGGCCTGTACCAGCGCCACCACCATGGCCGAGGACGAGCCCAGGCCGGAACCCGGCGGGGCATCGGAAAAGGTTCGCAGCTCCAGCGACGGCTGCGCGCCACCGAGAAACTGGCGGACGATGCGCGCATACACGCCTTTCAGCAGTTGCAGCGGGCCATCGCTGCGGATCGCGCCATCGCCGGAGTGCATCTCCTCGTGGCCCACATCCAGCGCATGGAAACTCGAGCCGCTGCCGTTACCTTCGCCGATGATCGCGTAGGCATAGCGGTCGATGGTGACGTTCATGACGTGCCCGCCATATATATCGCAATACGGCGAGACATCCGTGCCGCCACCGGCCAGGCCAAGCCGCAACGGTGCCCTCGCTCTGACGGTCATGGCACACGCCCGCACCGGGCGGAGGCACCGGGTGAGGCGCCCAGCTCGCCGGCGAACGCACGCCACTGCGCCTGCTCGGTGAAATCGGCACGCACGAAAGCCTGCGCGGCCGCGGAAACACGACGCCATTCGGCGTCGTCGGCGATATAGCGCAGTACCAGCGACGCGAACCCGGCCGGATCGTCCGCGGCGGCCAGAAACCCGCCGGTCCGGGCGAGGCCCTGGATGCCTGCCGTCGTCGTCACGCAGGGAACGCCGAAGCGCATGGCCTCGATCACCTTGCCTTTCATGCCGCCACCGTAGCGCAGGGGCGCGACCACCACACGCGCGCTTTCGTAATGCCTGGCCAATTCCTCGTCGCTGACGAATCCCGTGACCGTGACGTGGTCGCCCTGCAGCGCCGTGACGGCCGCAGACGGGCTGGAGCCGACCAGGAACAAATGGACGTCCGGATGGCGTTCGCGGACCAGCGGCAATACCTCGCGCACGAACCATCCGGCGGCGTCCACGTTCGGCGGATGGGCAAACCCCGCGACGAACAGCAGGCCCCTGCGCTCATCGAGGTTCAGCGCCGGCTGCTCGGGAAACGAATCGTAGGCGTAGGCCGGAACCGTGTAACTGCGCACGTCGGGAGCCTCCCGGTCAAGCCACTGCCGCACATGGGCCGTCTCCGTTTCCGACGGGTAATACACCGCATCGACGCTTTTCCACACATGATGTTCGAGCCGCCTGGCCTTGTCGCATTCGGCCCGCAATGCCGTGTCGGACTGCATGCGCAGCTGGTCCTCGAGCCTGAGGTAATGCACGTCATGGCCGTAATAAAGCAGCGGCGCCCGGGTGTGCCGGCGCACGGTCTCGATGAAGTCGACGGCGACATGCGGGCGGCTCAGCAGCACGCCGTCGAGCGCATGCCCGTGCTGCCGCATCCACGCCTCGAAACCATCGCGATACTCGGCACCGTAGACCACCTCGACGCCGATCTGCTGCAGCGCCGGCGCATAGACCGGATCGCCGTACAGGTTCTGCGGCCAGAACTTCACCACATGGCCGCGCCGCACGAACATGCGGACGAATTGCCACATGGTGCGCGAACCGGCATCGCGATCCGGCTGCGGCACGTAATGGTCGACGACCAGAATGACGCTTTTCCCGGCCGTGCGGCCATGGGCGAAGAACAGCTGCTCGCCGTTGGGGAAATGGTCGCGCTCCAGCACTTCGTACCAACGCTCGCGGAAGCGTTTCTGGTTCTCGACCTGGTGGGACTTGATGCCGCTGCCCACATCGGTGCCGTGCGAAACCCCCTCGAAATGGACGACCACCGAGCGCGGCTGGTAATACAGCCGCTTGCCGGCCGCGCGCACCTTGAAGGCGAGATCGGAATCCTCGCAATACGCCGGCACATAACGCTCGTCGAAACGGCCGAGCTGCCGGAACAGGTCGCGCCGGATCAGCAGCGAGGCGCCCGAACAGTAGTCGGTCTCGCGCACGTAGTTGTAGAGGCTGCGGTCCGGATCATCCAGACGGCCGTAGTTCCACGCACTGCCGTCTTTCCACACGATGCCGCCGGCTTCCTGCAGCCGTCCGTCCGGATAGACCAGCTTGGAGCCGACCATGCCGCAGTCGGGGAAGCGCTCGAAGACGTCGAGCATGGCATCGAGCCAGCCTTCGGTGACCTCGGTGTCGTTGTTGAGAAAGTACAGGTACTCGCCCCGCGCCAGCGTGGAAGCGCGGTTGCAGGAGCGCAAGAACCCCAGGTTTCCGGGGTTTTCCTCGTAGCGCAGGCCGGGCACGTCCGCCAGTCGCTGCATCGAGGCTTCGCCGGAGGCATCCTCGACCACCAGCACCTCGTAGGGGATCCGCGGCGCATGCGCGGCGATCGAACGCAGGCAGGCCGCGGTCACTGCCAGATGACCGTAGGTGGGTATCAGGATGGTTACCCGTGGCTCGTGGTATTGCGCGAAGCGCAGCCCATCGAGCGGATCGGCACCGGCATCCCCGATGGCCGCCGTGGCGTCCGGCGCCGCTGCCGGCCGGAACGGCGGCCGCGTCGCGTCGCCGGCGGCGCGCCGGCGCGCCGCCAGACCCGCGCGGATGTAGTCCCAGTCGCCGCGCCACAGGCGCCCCAGCACACGCAAGGGCCGGGTGAGGCGCCAGGAGCGTGACCGCAGCAGCAGGTCATGCGCTTGCTGCAATGCCGCCAATTCGCCGGCGACAATGTCTCTTTGCACGGCGGTACGCCGCTGTTCGTCCTGCAACGTCTGCAGTTGCGTCGTGCGATCGGCCAGATCGCGTTCCAGCGACTGCGCCCAGGCCATCGCCCGCCCGTGCTCGGCCACCGCGGCGGCATGCTGTTCCCGCAGCGCGAGCAGCTCGGCGTCCAGCGACTGCGCCCAGGCCACGGCCTGCCCGTGCTCGGCCACCGCGGCGGCATGTTGTTCCCGCAGCGAGAGCAGCTCGGCGTCCAGCGATTGCGCCCAGGCCATCGCCTGCCCGTGCTCGGCCACCAGGTCCGCGTACTGTGTCCGCTGGTCCGTCAGCTGCCGGTCCAGCGCATGGGCCCATGCGCTTCGCTCGGCAAGTTCCCCCTGCAGGCGCTCGCAGGCCTGGTCGCCCCGGCGTACCGCCGCCGTGCGCGAACGGGCCAGATCCTCGATCAGCGGCGCAAGCCTGCCCAGGCTCACACTCAGGGATGCGCCCAGACCGGCGATCGCGGACCAGGCGGCCGGCGTGCCCGTGGCGCCGGCCAGCCGTCCATAGACCTTTCCCGCCAGTTGCGCCAGCACCTCGTCCGGTTCGGGACCGGCATGCGCATGGTGGCGGCCGCCGTCGTCCAGGAACGCGGCGATGGCCGTGGCCTTTGCACGCGGATCGCATGGCCAGGCCACGCCCAGCTCCCGTTCGATGCCGGCCAGACATCCCTGCCAATCCGCGAGCAGCGACTCGTAGGTAATCAGGCAACGGGCATGGCCGCGGCTCGCCTGTTCCGCATCGATGACATGCCGCAGCCAGAGCAACCGGGCGACCGCAGGGAACTCGCCGCTCCTGCGCTGCAGCGAAGCCGCCACCTCCTCGGGGTGGCGCGCGACGAGCAGGAAAACCGGGCGGATGCCCCGTTCGACCAGCAGCCCGGTCCAGAGCTCGACGCAGCGCGACAGCCGCGGGTCCTTGACGGCCCACAGCCTCGAGCGGGAGAACTCGGCATCGAGCAACGCACCGATGGCGCGGCGCGCATCTTCAGCCGGCGCACTGCGCAGCCAGCCATCGGGTATTTCCCTGGGGTCGTCCCAGCGGCGATCGAGGTCGGCCAGAAGACGTTCGTTGATCTGCACGGCATCCAGGTTTTCCCAGAAGCCTTTCGGATTGTCCGGGCCGGGCGGCATCAGGCGGGTACCCAGCTCCACGCCGAGCATGCCCAGCAACCCGGTGGTGGCGGAGGTGCCGCTGCGATGCATGCCGAGCACGATGATCGCGGTCGGCATCGTGTCTTCGGCCTCGATGACGTTTGCCGAATTCACGTCAGAGCGCGTGCTCCAGCTCACGCTTCAGGTCTTCGAGATCCTCCACCCCGACCGACAGCCGCACCAGCGCGTCGCTGATCCCCAGCCGCTTGCGGTTGGCCGCCGGCACCGAGGCGTGGGTCATGATCGCCGGGTGCTCGATCAGGCTTTCGACGCCACCGAGCGATTCGGCCAGCGAAAACAGCTCGCAGCGCTCCAGCATGCGTTTGGCCTTTTTCAGGCCGCCCTTGATCTCGACACTGATGATGCCGCCGAAGCCGTCCATCTGGCGCTTGGCCAGCGCGTGCTGCGGATGGCTCTTGAGGCCGGGGTAGATCACCCGCTCGATAGCCGGGTGCGTTTCCAGCCACTTCGCCAGCTCCAGCGCGCCGGCGCAATGCGCCCGCATGCGCAGGTGCAGGGTTTTCAGGCCGCGCATGGCGAGGAAGGCGTCGAACGGGCCGGCGATCGCACCGACCGAGTTCTGCAGGAAACCCATCTGTCCGGCCAACTCCTTGTTGCCGGCGACCACGATGCCGCCGACGATGTCGGAATGGCCGTTGAGGTATTTGGTGGCCGAATGCAGCACCAGATCCGCACCGTATTCCAGCGGGCGCTGGACCATCGGCGAGCAGAACGTGTTGTCGACCACCAGGATCAGGCCGTGCTTCCTGGCGAACGCGGCGACCCTGGCCAGATCGACCAGCTTGAGCATCGGATTGGTGGGCGTTTCGGCCCAGATCATCCTGGTGTTGGGCTTGAGCGCCGCCTTCATCGCGGCACTGTCGTTGAGGTCGACGAAGCTGAAATCCAGCCCGGCCGAACGCCGGCGCACCTTCTCGAACAGGCGGTAGGTGCCGCCGTAGAGATCGTCCATCGCGATCACGTGGCTGCCCGAATCGAGCAGGTCCAGCACGGTCGCCGCCGCGGCCAGGCCGGAGGCGAACGCGAAGCCGGCGACGCCGCCTTCCAGATCCGCCACGCAACGCTCGTAGGCCATCCGGGTGGGATTCTGGGTGCGCGAGTACTCGTAGCCCTGGTGCTTGCCGGGGCTCTGCTGCACGTAGGTCGAGGTGGCGTAGATCGGCGTCATGATCGCGCCGGTGCTGGGGTCGGGGTGTTGACCGGCGTGAATGGCGCGCGTGCCCAATCCGTGCTGCTTGTGCTTTGTCCCGGTTTTCATCGCTATCCTCGCAGGTCGCCCGGGGGGGCATGTCTGAACAGTCCGTCATCTTAGCTTTTATGCCGCCCGCTGCCGACATCCGCATGAACATGCGTTCATGCGGATGTCGGAGTCAGGACATCGTGCACTTCGCTGCGCTCTCGTCAAGCATTGCACGCCCCATTGGTCGATAAGGATCTGCAAAAGCGATCCTGCCGGGCGGACACTGCCCGCTCGTGCTGGCGCAGGAGCGCACCCGGTGCGCGAACGCTCTTGCGCTTGCCCGGACAACAGCCATCGCGCACAAGGTGCGCTCCTGCAAGATAGGCACGGAACGCCGCGGGTGACGGCCTCCGGCTTGGTCGCCGCAGCCAGAGCTGGCATCATTCGCCGGCGGCCGGGTTTCGATGCTGCCCCGACCTCTCCTTCGCCAATCATGGACGTACTCGATGAACCACCCATCCCCAGGGATCAAGACGCTGCTGGTGACCGGCGGTGCCGGCTTCATCGGCGCCAATTTCGTGCTGCAGGCCGTGGCCGACGGGCTGCGCGTGATCAACCTGGACAAGCTGACCTACGCCGGCAATCCGGATACCTTGTCGTCGTTGCGCGGCAATCACCGGCATGTCTTCGTCCACGGCGACATCGGCGACCGCGCGCTGGTCGCCGCGCTGCTGGCCGAACACCGGCCCGACGGCATCGTCAATTTCGCCGCCGAATCGCACGTGGACCGCTCGATCGACGGCCCGGCCGCCTTCGTGCAGACCAACGTGGTCGGCACGCTGGCCCTGCTGGAAGCGGCACGCGATTACTGGCGTGGCCTCGAAGGCGCGGCGCGCGACGCTTTCCGCTTCCTGCACGTATCGACCGACGAGGTGTACGGCTCGCTGGGCGCCGAGGGCAAGTTCACCGAACATACCGCGTACGCGCCGAACTCGCCGTACTCCGCCTCCAAGGCCGCCTCCGACCACCTGGTGCGCGCGTTCCATCACACCTATGGCCTGCCGGTGCTGACCACGAATTGCTCGAACAACTACGGTCCGTACCAGTTCCCCGAGAAGCTCATTCCGCTGGTGATCCAGAAGGCGCTGGCCGGCGAGTCGCTGCCCGTCTACGGCGACGGGCGCAACATCCGCGACTGGCTGTTCGTGGGCGACCACTGCCGCGCGATCCGCCGCGTGCTCGAAGCCGGCCGCGTGGGCGAGACCTACAACGTGGGCGGCAATGCCGAACGCGAGAACATCGCCGTGGTGAAGGCCATCTGCGCGCTGCTCGATGAACGCCGGCCACTGGCCGGCGGCCGGGCGCGCGAGACGCTGATCACCTACGTGAAGGACCGCCCCGGCCACGACCGCCGCTACGCGATCGACTCCGGCAAGCTGCAGCACGAGCTGGACTGGCGGCCGTCGCAGACGTTCGAGGGCGGCATCGCGCAGACGGTGGACTGGTATCTCGATCACCAGCCTTGGGTGCAGCGGGTGCTCGACGGCAGCTATCGCATGGAGCGGCTGGGGTCATGAGCAGCACGCACAAAGGCATCATCCTCGCCGGCGGTTCCGGCACCCGGCTGCATCCGATCACCCGCGCGGTCAGCAAGCAGCTGCTGCCGGTGTACGACAAGCCGATGATCTACTACCCGCTGGCCATACTGATGCTGGCCGGCATCCGCGAAATATTGATGATCAACACGCCGCACGAGCAGGAGATGTTCCGGCGCCTGCTGGGCGACGGCTCGCAGTGGGGCCTGGACATCCGCTACGCCGTGCAGCCCTCGCCGGACGGCCTGGCGCAGGCGTTCACGATCGGCCGCGATTTCGTCGGCGGCCAGCCCAGCTGCCTGGTGCTGGGCGACAACATCTTCTACGGCGTGGGCCTCACCGAACGGCTCAGGCGCGCTGCCGCGCGCGAGCGCGGCGCCACCGTGTTCGGCTACTGGGTAAAGGACCCCGGACGCTACGGCGTGGCCGAATTCGATACCGCGGGCCGGGTGATCGGGCTGGAGGAGAAGCCTGCGCAGCCGAAGTCGCACTACGCCGTCACCGGCCTGTACTTCTACGACGGCCGCGTGTGCGACTACGCCGCATCGCTGAAACCCTCGCCGCGCGGCGAGCTGGAAATCACCGACCTCAACCGCTGCTATCTCGACGACGGTTCGCTGCACCTGGAGCAACTGGGCCGCGGCTTCGCCTGGCTCGACACCGGCACCCACGAGTCGCTGATGGAGGCGGGCAACTACATCGAGACGATCGAGAACCGGCAGGGCCTGAAAGTGTGCTGCCCGGAGGAGATCGCCCATCTCAACGGCTGGATCGACGACGAGCAACTGCTGGCGCTGGCCGCGCCGCTGGCCAGGACCGGCTACGGGCAATACCTGCAGAACCTGGTGCGCGAAGGGCACGCCCGATGAAGCTGATCGGGACCGCCCTGCCCGGCGCGCTGATCATCGAACCCGAGGTGTTCGGCGACAGCCGCGGCTTCTTCTACGAGAGCTACAACCAGGCCAAGTGGTGCGACGCCGGCCTCGCCGTCGACTTCGTCCAGACCAACGTCTCGCGCTCGGCCCGCGGCGTGCTGCGCGGCCTGCACTACCAGTGGCCGAACCCGCAGGGCAAGCTGGTCAGCGTGCTCGAGGGCGAGGTGTACGACGTGGCGGTGGATATCCGTCGCGGCTCGCCCACGTTCGGGCAGTCGGCCGGCGTGATGCTCACCGCCGGCAACCATCGCCATTTCTGGATACCCGAAGGCTTTGCCCACGGCTTCTGCGTACTGTCCGAATTCGCCACCTTCACCTACCAGTGCACCGCGCTGTACGACGCCAGGGCCGACGCCGGCATCCGCTGGAACGATGCCGATCTCGCCATCGACTGGCCCGTCAGCGAGCCGCTGCTGTCGGACAAGGACCGCCGGGCGCCGCTGCTGAAAGATGTCGCGCCCGAGCGGCTGCCGGTGTTCGCCGCATGAGCAAACCTTGCCAAGCCGTTTTTTCTCGTCATCCCCGCGAAAGCGGGGATCCAGTGACTTCAATGCGTGCCGATGCCAAGACACTGGATTCCCGCTTTCGCGGGAATGACGATGATCGTTCGAGGTTTCCATGAGGATCCTGCTGCTCGGCGCGAACGGCCAGCTCGGCCGCACGTTTCTCGAGCACGGCGGACTGGCCGCGCGCGGCGAGCTGGTGGTCGCCAGCCGCGACGGCGTGCTGAGCGGTGGCGGCCGCGGCGAGATCGTGGATCTCGCCGAACCGGCCAGGCTGCCCGCGCTGCTCGATCGCGTGCAGCCCGACGTGATCGTCAACGCCGCCGCCTATACCGCGGTGGATCGCGCCGAACAGGAAGAAGCACTGGCCACCCGCATCAACGGCGAGGCGGTCGGCGAACTCGGCAGCTGGGCGTCGGCCTATGCCGCCGTGGTGCTGCATTACTCGACCGACTACGTGTTCGACGGCGCGCAGTCGCAACCGTATGCGGTCGATGCGCCCACCGCGCCGCTGGGCGCCTACGGCCGCAGCAAGCTGGCCGGCGAGCGGGCGCTGCGCGACAGCGGCGCCGATCACCTGATCCTGCGCATCGCCTGGGTGTATGCCGCCACGCACGGCCGGAATTTCCTGCGCACGATGCTGCGGCTGGGCGCCGAACGCGACGAACTGCAGGTGGTGAACGACCAGCATGGCGCACCGACCGACACGCGGCTGGTGGTGCGCGCCAGCCTGGCGGCGCTCGATCGCTGGCTGCAGGCCGGTGCCGCGCAACGGCGGCAACTGACCGGCACGCATCACCTGGTCGCCAGCGGCGCCACCACCTGGCATGGCTTTGCCACGGCGATCTTCGAGCAGGCGCTCGCGCAGGGCGTGATCGCGCGGGCGCCGCGGGTGATCCCGGTCGGCAGCGCCGACTACCCCACGCCCGCCCGGCGCCCCGCGTGGTCGGTGCTGGACAACACCGGTTTCCGGCAGCACTTCGGCTTTTCGCTGCCCGACTGGCGCGATGGCCTGCACGAAGCCATCGCCCAAATCGCCCGCCAAGGCCCCGCCCCCATGTAGGAGCGCACCCTGTGCGCGATGCTTTTGCCGCACGTGAAGAAAAGCATTCGCGCACAGGGTGCGCTCCTACCCGCCACCGCACCACTTGCCGGATGCCGATTTGGCGGAACCGTGCCCACCGGGTGGCTCCTGCAGACAGGGGGTGCGTGTCTGGGCGACAATTCCGGGGATATTTCAGCTTTCCCCAGACAGGTGCGATGCCATGTTGATTCCCCTTGTGCTGAGCGGCGGCAGCGGCACGCGCCTGTGGCCGGTGTCGCGCAAGAACCTGCCCAAGCAGTTCCTGGCGCTGGCCGGCAACGGCACGCTGTTCCAGCAGACGATCGCGCGCACCCGACAGTTGCCGGAGGTGACCGCACCGATCGTGGTGGCCAGCGAGGATCACCGTTTCCTGGCCGCCGACCAGTTGCTGGAAGCGGGCATCGAAGGCGCCACCATCGTGCTCGAACCGCTGGCGCGCAACACCGCGCCGGCGATCGCGCTCGGTGCCTTGCAGGCGCTGCAGCGCGATGCCGACGCGCTGCTGCTGGTGTTGCCGGCCGATCACCTGATCGGCGATACCGCGGCGTTCACGACGGCGGTGCAGCAGGCCGTGCCGCTGGCGCAGCAAGGCTGGCTGGTGACCTTCGGCATTCGCCCGGATCGGGCGGAAACCGGGTTCGGCTACATCCGTCGCGCCGAAGCGATCGGCGGGCACGGCTACCGGGTGGAACAGTTCGTCGAGAAGCCCGACCTGGCCACGGCCGAAACCTATCTGGCCGATGGCGGCTACGACTGGAACTCCGGCATGTTCCTGTTCAAGGCATCGCGCTATCTGGAGGAGCTGTCCACGCTGGCGCCGGCGATGCTGGCGGCGGTGCGTGCGGCGCATGCGCAGGCATCGGTCGACCTGGATTTCGTGCGCATCGACCGCGAGGCCTTCGCGCAGGTGCCCGACGGCTCGATCGACTACACGGTGATGGAGAAAACCCGGCGTGCGGCGGTGATCCCGGTCAGTTGCGCATGGAGCGACATCGGCTCGTGGTCGGCGCTGTGGCTCACCGGCAACAAGGACGCCGACGGCAACCTGCGCGAAGGCGATACGCTGGCCGTCGACAGCCGCAACTCGCTGCTGCGTTCGCACGACCGCCACCTGCTGGCCGCGCTGGGCATCGACGACCTGATCGTGGTGACCACGCCGGACGCCACCCTGGTGGCGCACCGCGATCGCGCGCAGGACGTCAAGAAGGTGGTCGACCGGCTCAAGGCCGCCGGCCGCACCGAACATTCGCTGCACCGGGTGGTGCATCGCCCGTGGGGCAGCTACGACTCGCTGGAGGCCGGCGACCGCTTCCAGGTGAAGCGCATCGCGGTGAAACCCGGCGCCTCGCTCAGCCTGCAGAAGCACCACCACCGCGCCGAGCACTGGATCGTGGTCTCCGGCACCGCCGAGGTGACCTGCGACGACAAGGTGTTCCTGCTCGGCGAAAACCAGAGCACCTACATCCCGCTCGGCAGCGTGCACCGCCTGCGCAACCCCGGCAAGGTGGCGCTGGAATTGATCGAGGTGCAGTCGGGCAGCTACCTGGGCGAGGACGACATCGTGCGGCTCGACGACGTCTACGGCCGCGCCTGACCGCCGCCGCGACGGCGAGGAGTCGCGCCCACCCGCCGCGCCCGCGCCTGCCCCGTTGTGGGACCCGCTGGCGGGCGATGCTCCTGGCTTTTGCCTGAATCCCCATCCACGGCAAGAGCATTGCCCGCCAGCGGGTTCCTGCCTTTTTGAGGGATGGCGGCGTGTCGCCCGCGATGACATCCGGCGCGGGTGGGATCAGGCGGGTGGGCTGCCGATCAGGTCGCGCAGTTCGTCGGTCTTCGCCGCCAGCAGTGCCGGATCGCCGCGGGTCTCCACGTTGAGGCGAAGCAGCGGTTCGGTGTTGGACGAGCGCAGGTTGAAGCGCCAGCGGTCGAACGCCACGCTCACGCCGTCGACGCGCTCGATCCCGGGCTGCCGGTCCGCGTAGAACGCCAGCACGCGCGCCACCGTGGCGGCGGCATCGTCCACGCGGAAATTGATCTCGCCGCTGCACGGGTACGCCTGCATGCGCTGCTCCAGCATCGCGGCCAGCGGCGTGCCGGCGGTGCTCACGCGCTCGGCCACCAGCAGCCACGGGATCATGCCGGAATCGCAATAGGCGAAGTCGCGGAAATAGTGGTGCGCGCTCATCTCGCCGCCGTAGACGGCGTCCTCGGCGCGCATGCGCTCCTTGATGAAGGCGTGGCCGGTCTTGCTTTCGATCGCCACGCCGCCGGCCGCGCGCACCATGTCGATGGTGTTCCAGGTGAGCCGCGGATCGTGGATGATCTTCGCGCCGGGGTGCTTCTCCAGCAGCTGCGCCGCAAGCAGGCCGACGATGTAGTAGCCCTCGATGAAACGGCCCGCCGCGTCGAACAGGAAGCAGCGGTCGAAATCGCCGTCCCAGGCGATGCCGAAGTCGGCGCCCGAATCGAGCACCGCCTGCGCCGTGGCGTCGCGGTTTTCGGCCAGCAGCGGGTTGGGAATGCCGTTGGGAAAACGGCCGTCCGGCGCGTGGTGGATGCGCACGAACTCGAACGGCAGGTGCGGCGCCAGTAGGTCGACCACCGCGCCGGCGCCGCCGTTGCCGGCGTTCACCACGATCTTCAGCGGACGCAGCGCCGCCACGTCGATGTAGCCCAGCAGGTGCGCGATGTAGGTGGACTTGTCGTGCTCGCGCAGGATCGCCCCCGGCGTGGCGGCC
The DNA here is from genome assembly GCA_028871555.1 of Lysobacteraceae bacterium. Lineage (GTDB taxonomy): Bacteria > Pseudomonadota > Gammaproteobacteria > Xanthomonadales > Rhodanobacteraceae > Rhodanobacter. Next base: position 4,256 of record JAGWNA010000047.1, on the reverse strand, counting down.
GGCGCGCCGAACGCGTTCGCCTCGACCTTGCGCTCGATCCCGCGCAGGCCGGTGTCGCCGCTGATCGGCCGGGCGCCCTCGCGCACCAGCTTCATGCCGTTGTAGTCGATCGGGTTGTGGCTGGCGGTGACCATGATGCCGCCGGCCGCCCGGCGGTGCGCGGTGTGGAAATAGACTTCCTCGGTGCCGCACAGGCCGATGTCGATCACGTCGCAGCCGCCCTCGCCGAGGCCGCGGCTCACCGCCGCGGCCAGCGCCGGGCTGTCGAGGCGGACGTCGTAGCCGACCACGACGGCGCCGGCACCGACCGTCTCGGCGAAGGCGCGGCCGATGCGCCAGGCGATGTCGGGATTGAGTTCGTCCGGCAGCCGGCCGCGGATGTCGTAGGCCTTGAAGCATTTCATGCGGGAGTCGTTCCTTCGCGTCGATCGGCAGGATTGTCGCCGGAAGCGGGGCGCATCAGTGACGGCGCATATGACGCAGGTGGCGCCACACGTACAGCGCGAGGCCAACGAGGATCAGCGCGCCGATCAGCGCGTCGAAGCGGTGGAAATACACGCCCAGCGTGTTCCAGTGCTGGCCCAGCTTCAGCCCGATCCAGGCCAGCCCCCAGCACCAGATCAGCGAGCCGAGGAAGGTGTACGCGGTGAACCGCCACAGCGGCATCCGCGCCACCCCGGCGGGGAAGGCGATGAAGGTGCGCACCACCGGCAGCAGGCGGCCGACGAAGATGGTGATGTCGCCGTGGCGCTGGAACCAGCGGTCGGCCAGGTCCAGGTCGTGGTGCGAGACCAGCACATACCGGCCGTAGCGCTCCACCAGCGGACGGCCGCCCCAGGCACCCAGCGCATAGGCCAGCCAGGACCCCACCACACAGCCGACCGCGCCGGCCACCGCCACCAGCCACAGCACCAGCGTGCCGGTGGACACCAGGTAGCCGGAGAACGGCATGATGATCTCCGACGGCAGCGGGATGCAGGCGCTCTCGATCGCCATCAGCAGCACGATGCCCGCGTAGCGCCAGCTCGTAATCACGGCAATCACGAAGCCGGCCAGCAGGACGATCAGTTTTTCCATCATTCCACGGTCACCGACTTGGCCAGGTTGCGCGGCTGATCCACGTCGGTGCCGCGCAGCACGGCGACATGATAGGCCAGCAGTTGCAGCGGCACGGTGAATACGGCCGGCGCGATGAAGCTGCCGCCGGACTCCACCCGCAGCATGGCGCCGTAGCTGGCCATGTCGTCCATGCCGGCGGCGCCGTCGGCAAACACGATCAGGCGCCCGCCGCGGGCGCGCACTTCCTGCAGGTTGGACTTGAGCTTGTCCAGCAGCGGGCCGTTCGGCGCCACCGCCACCACCGGCATCTCCTCGTCCACCAGCGCCAGCGGGCCGTGCTTGAGTTCGCCGGCCGGATACGCCTCGGCGTGGATGTAGGAAATTTCCTTGAGCTTGAGCGAGCCTTCCAGCGCCACCGGATACTGCACGCCACGACCGAGGAACAGCGCGTGCTGGTGATGGATGAATTCGCCGGCCAATGCGATGATCACCGGCTCCAGCTGCAACGCATTCTCGATCGCGCGCGGCAGATGCTGCAGCTCGGCACACAGCGCGGCGTAGCGCTGCGGATCGAGCCCGTTGCGATGGGCCAGCTCCAGCGCCAGCAGCGCCAGGCCGGCAAGCTGGGTGGTGAATGCCTTGGTCGAGGCCACGCCGATCTCTGGGCCGGCGCGGGTCATCAGCTTGAGATCGGCCTCGCGCACCAGCGAGGACTCCGGCACGTTGCAGATCACCAGCGTGCCCAGATAGCCACGGCGGCGCGATTCGCGCAGGGCAGCCAGGGTGTCGGCGGTTTCGCCGGACTGCGAGATCGCCACGAACAGCGTGTCGGCCGGCACCACCGCCTCGCGATAGCGGTATTCGCTGGCCACCTCGACGCTGACCGGCAGCCGCGCGAATTCCTCGATCCAGTATTTGGCGACCAGGCCGGCGTGATAGCTGGTGCCGCAGGCGACGATGTGCAGGCCGCGCGTGCGCTCGAGCATCACCTCGCTGTCGATGCCGAAGATGTTCGGCAGCACGCCACGCGGGCCGATGCGCGATTCCAGCGTGTCGGCCACCGCACGCGGCTGCTCGAAGATCTCCTTCTGCATGTAGTGGCGGTATTCGCCGCGTTCGACCGCGTCGGTGGACAATTCGCTCTCGTACACCGCGCGCTCGGCCGGATGCCCATCGAGGCCGTAGACCTGCACGCTGTCACGGCTGATCTCGACCACGTCGCCTTCGTCGAGATAAATTATCTTGTTGGTGACCTGGATCAGCGCCTGCGCATCCGAACCGAGGAAGTTCTCGCCGATGCCTACGCCGACCAGCAGCGGTGCGCCACGGCGCGCACCGACCACCCTGCCGGGCTCGTCGCTGCTGATCACCGCGATCGCATAGGCGCCTTCCAGCTCGCGCACGGCGGTCAGCACCGCCTCGCGCAGATGCATGCCCTGTCCGATGCGCTCGTCGATCAGCGCCGCCATCACCTCGGTATCGGTTTGCGAGGTGAAGACATGCCCGCGCGCCTGCAGCTCGGCACGCAGGCTGACATGATTCTCGATGATGCCGTTATGCACGATGGCGACCCGGCCGGCCACATGCGGATGCGCGTTGGCCTCGTTCGGCACGCCATGCGTGGCCCAGCGCGTGTGCGCGATGCCGGTGCCGCCGGGAAACGGATCGGCAAGGTAGAGCGCTTCCATCTCGCGCACCTTGCCCTTGGCGCGCACGCGCCGGATGGTGCCCTTGTCGAGCACGGCCACGCCGGATGAATCATAGCCGCGGTATTCCAGCGCCTTGAGTCCCACGATCAGCAGCGCAGCGACGTCGCGCTGGGCAGCGGCAGCAACTATTCCACACATCGGCAGGCTTCCTCATCATGGCTGCAGGGCCGCCGGCCCCGCCACAGCGCGGGCATTGTGGCGGGGCCGCATGTCCGCAGGCTTTCGCGATGCAACAGTATGCAACCTGCCCCACGCCTTGTCGCACGCGTGCCATGCGCAGGAGCCCGCTGGCGGGCGATGCTCTTGTCTCGATCTCCCAGAGCACGCCCGCCAGCGGGCTCCTGCCATGCGCGGCGACGATGCGGGTCAGTTCACCTTGCGGCGCAGGTAGTTCAGTAGATCAATGCGTGTGATCAAACCGAGAAATTGTTCGCCGTCCATCACGATCGCCACGTGGCCGCGGTCGAACACCGGCAGCAAGGCCTCGATCGGCTCGCTCACCGCGAGCATCTGCAGGTTCGTCATCATCGCGGTGGAAACCGGGTCGCGGAAGCGCGCTTCGTCGGCATGCACATGCATCAGTACGTCCGACTCGTCGACGATGCCGACCAGCTTGTGGCCGTCCATCACCGGCAGCTGCGACACGTCGTACAGCTTCATGCGGGTATAGGCGGTGATCAGCAATTCGCCGGGGCCGATCACCACGGTGTCGCGCTGGGCGAACGGGCGCAGCAGCAGGTCGCGCAGGTCGCCGTGCTGCTGGCGTTCGAGGAAGCCGTTGTCGAGCATCCAGTAGTCGTTGTACTGCTTGGACAGATACTTGTTGCCGGTGTCGCACACCAGCGTCACCACCCGCTTGGCGCTGCCCTGCTCGCGGCAGTATTTCAACGCCGCGGCCACCAGCGTGCCGGTGGACGAGCCGCCCAGCACGCCCTCCTTCGCCAGCAGCTGGCGGGCGGTGAGGAAGCTCTCCTTGTCGGTGATCGCATAGGCTTTCCTTACCCGGGTGAAGTCGCTGATCGAGGGCAGGAAATCCTCGCCGATGCCTTCGACCATCCAGCTGGCGGACTTGGTCGAGAGCGTGCCTTCGTTGATGTACTGGGCCAGGATCGAGCCGACCGGGTCGGCCAGGATCATCTCGGTGGCCGGCGAATGCTCGGCGAAATACCGCGACAGCCCGCTCAGCGTGCCGGATGAGCCACAGCCGACCACCACGGCATCGACCTTGCCGTCCATCTGTTCGAGGATCTCCGGTCCGGTGGTTTCGTAATGCGCGCGCGGATTGTCGGGGTTGCCGAACTGGTTGATGAAATAGGCGCCGGGCGTTTCGCGGGCGATGCGCTCGGCCATGTCCTGGTAATACTCCGGATGGCCCTTGGCCACGTCGGAACGGGTCAGCACCACTTCGGCACCCATCGCCTTGAGATTGAAGATCTTCTCGCGGCTCATCTTGTCCGGCACCACCAGCACCAGGCGGTAGCCCTTCTG
>JAGWNA010000118.1 GCA_028871555.1 Lysobacteraceae bacterium | reverse complement strand
GCGCGCGCGCTGGCGTTCAAGGTCATCAACGACCAGTTCGGCACGCTGACCTTCTGCCGCGTCTATTCGGGCGTGATCAAGAAGGGCGACACCCTGCAGAACGTCACCCGCGGCAAGAAGGAGCGCGTGGGCCGCATCGTGGAAGTGCAGGCCAACGCCACCAGGGAAATCGACGAAGTGCGCGCCGGCGACATCTGCGCCTTCGTCTCGATGAAGGACACCGAGACCGGCGATTCGCTGTCCGACCCGGCGCACCCGGCCCTGCTCGAGCGCATGCGCTTCCCCGACCCGGTGATCAGCGTGTCGGTCGAGCCGAAGACCCGCAACGACGTCGACAAGCTGTCCACCGCGCTCTACAAGATGGTCAAGGCCGATCCGTCGCTGCGCATGGAAGTGGACCAGGAAACCGGCCAGACCGTGCTCAAGGGCATGGGCGAGCTGCATCTGGAAATCACCATCGACCGCATGCGCACCGAGCTGGGCGTGGACGCGAACATGGGCAAGCCCAAGGTCAGCTTCCGCGAGGCGTTCGGCCAGACGGTCGAGCACACCTACACGCACAAGAAGCAGTCCGGCGGCTCGGGCCAGTTCGCTGAAGTGAAGATCATCTTCGAGCCGGGCGAGCCGGGCTCGGGCGTGGTGTTCTCCGACGAGGTGGTCGGCGGCCGCGTGCCGCGCGAATACATCCCGGCGGTGCAGCACGCGATCGAGGTCGAATCGCGCCAGGGCCAGGTTGCCGGCTACGAAGTGCTGGACTTCAAGGCACGCCTGGTGGACGGCAAATACCATGACGTCGACTCCTCGGCGCTGGCCTTCGAAATCGCCGGCCGCCAGTGCTTCCGCGAGGCGCAGAAGCTGTCCAGGCCGAAACTGCTCGAACCGATCATGAGCCTGGAAGTGGTGACCGAAGCCAGCTACCTGGGCGACGTCATCGGCGACATCAACCGTCGTCGCGGCAGCATCAGCGACCAGGGCCAGAAGGGCACGTCAGCCTTCGTCCAGGGCTTCGTGCCGCTGTCGGAGATGTTCGGCTACATCAACTTCCTGCGCTCGGCCACCAGCGGCCGCGGCAACTTCACGATGATCTTCGACCATTACGAGGACGTGCCGGCCGGCATGGTCGAGAAGCTGATGGAAAAGGAGGCGAGGTAAGCCTTCGCCCGCGGCATCGCGCCGGCCGGCGCGGATCGGGACGACCCGGGGAGCGATCCCCGGGTTTTTTGTGCGCATTCACGCCCGCAGATGCTGATACAGGATCGTGGCGCCCACGCCGATCAGGATGATGCCGCCGGCCACCTCGGCGCGCCTGCCGACGATGGCGCCCAGCGCATGGCCGAGCATGATGCCCAGCGTGACCATCGTGAACGTGCACAGGCCGATGACCACGGCCACCACCGCGATCGGCGTGTCGACGATGGCCAGCCCCACCCCCACCGCCAGCGCATCGATGCTGGTGGACAGCCCGGTGACGGCATGGCCGGCGAGGCCGTGCTTTCCCGCCTCGTTGCCCGGCTCGCCCGAATCCGGCTTGAAGCCGTTCCAGGCCATGTGCAGGCCGAGCGCCAGCAGCAGGCCGAACGCGATCCAGTGATCCCAGGCTTCGACGTAACGCGAGGCGCCCTTGCCCAGCAGCCAGCCGACCACGGGAGTGATCGCCTCGATGATGCCGAAGATCAGCCCGACCCGCAGCGCCTGGCCGAGCCGGGGCCTGCCCATCGCCGCGCCCTTGCCGACCGCCGCGGCGAACGCGTCAGTGGACATGGCCAAACCGAGCAGCAGGACGGAAAGCGGATCCATGGGTCACCGAAACGGTCCGGCGAGGCACAACGGCGCGACGGCGCGCCCGACCGAATGGCGCCGTCAGCCGTCGGTCTCGCCAACCAGGATCGGTGCCTTCGCCACGGCAGGTGAGCCGAGCATGTTGACGAAGACGCCTCGCCGCAGCGAGGCCGGCTACTCCCCAAGGGATGAGGACACCCCGGCAGCGCCGGGATGTCCGGCGCTGATTCTAGCAGCCTGCCGGACTTTGGTGGTCGAGGCGAGAATGCGGCTGCGCGAGGACAGACAACGCCGCTTCGCCGGCCCATAGTGGTTCTATGGGCCAAGAAGCGGCGGAAATATGGACCGCACAGACGGATTCGCAGTCCGGCCAACCAAAGTCCGACAGGCTGCCAGCAGCCTGTCGGGTCCCGGTCGGCCGGGCTGCCGGCACAGGGGGCCAATCTGGTGGCCGACGATCCACGCTACAATTGCCGGTTCGCGCTCAAGCCGACCCGCCGACCATGTCCACCCATCTCCAGGAAACCCGCCGCCGCCGCACCTTCGCCATCGTCAGCCATCCCGACGCGGGCAAGACCACGCTGACCGAGAAGCTGCTGCTGTTCGGCGGCGCGATCCAGATGGCCGGCAGCGTGAAGGGGCGCAAGGCGGCGCGGCATGCGACGAGCGACTGGATGGCTCTGGAAAAGGAGCGCGGCATCTCGGTGACCTCGTCGGTGATGCAATTCCCCTACGAGGGCAAGATCGTCAACCTGCTGGACACGCCGGGCCACGCGGACTTTTCCGAGGACACCTACCGCGTGCTGACCGCGGTGGACTCGGCGCTGATGGTGATCGACTGCGCCAAGGGCGTGGAAGAGCGCACGATCAAGCTGATGGAGGTGTGCCGGCTGCGCGACACGCCGATCATGACCTTCATCAACAAGCTCGACCGCGAGGGCCGCTCGCCGATCGAGCTGATGGACGAAGTGGAGTCGGTGCTGGGGATCGCCTGCGCACCGGCGACCTGGCCGATCGGCATGGGCAAGCGGCTGAAGGGCGTGTACCACCTGCTGCTGGACGAGGTGCACGTGTTCGAACCGGGCAGGAACTTCACCCGCCAGGACTCGACCATCTTCAAGGGCCTGGACGCGCCGGGGCTGGAGGCCGCGATCGGTGCCGAGGCCATGCGCGAGCTGCGCGAGGAACTGGAGCTGGTGCAGGGCGCCGCACCCTCCTTCGATCCGGATGAATACCTGGCCGGCCGGCAGACGCCGGTGTTCTTCGGCTCGGCGGTGAACAACTTCGGCGTGCAGCTGCTGCTGGACTTCTTCGTCGAGCACGCCCCTTCGCCGCGCCCGCGCGCCACGCTGACCCGCACGGTGCAACCGGAGGAGGAAAAGCTGACCGGCTTCGTGTTCAAGATCCAGGCCAACATGGACCCGGCGCACCGCGACCGGGTGGCGTTCATGCGGGTGTGCTCGGGCACCTACTCGGCCGGCATGAAGATGGTCCAGACCCGCACCGGCAAGGAGGTGCGCATCGCCAACGCGCTGACCTTCATGGCATCCGACCGCGAGATCGTCGAGACCGCCTACCCCGGCGACGTGATCGGCCTGCACAACCACGGCACCATCACCATCGGCGACACCTTCACCGAGGGCGAGAACGTCAGCTTCACCGGCATCCCCAACTTTGCGCCGGAGCTGTTCCGCCGTGCGCGGCTGCGCGACCCGCTGAAGATGAAGGCGCTGCACAAGGGCCTGGCGCAATTGAGCGAGGAAGGCGCCACCCAGTTCTTCCGCCCGCTGATGTCGAACGACCTGATCCTGGGCGCGGTCGGCGTGCTGCAGTTCGACGTGGTGGCGTACCGGCTGAAGGACGAATACAACGTCGACGCCAGCTTCGAGCCGGTGACCGTGACCACCGCGCGCTGGGTGCACTGCGACGACGAGAAGAAGCTGGCCGAGTTCCGCGAGAAGAACGCGATGAACCTGGCGATCGACAGTGCCGGCGAGCTGGTCTACATCGCGCCGACCCGGGTCAACCTGCAGCTGACGCAGGAGCGCTGGCCGCAGGTGCGTTTCGCCGGCACGCGCGAGCATGCGGCCGCGGTCGAAACCTGAGGGCGCCCCGAACAACGCCGATCTGGAGCAAGTGCCAAGAACCCGCTATTCGAGATTCCCATGCAAACCAGGCCCATCGCTTTCACCACCCCCACGAACGCGCCGCGCTGGCAGCGCTGGCTGGTATTTTCGCCGGTGGCACGCATCGCTTTCTTCGCGGCGATGCTGATCGGCCTGGGCATGCTCACGCACGCGGCCGTCGTCGCGCTGGGCTGGACCGCAGAAGCCGCCGGCCCGCTGCATCACGCGCTGGCGACCCTCGGCATGCAACTGCTGCCGGCGTTGCTCGGCTACATGATCCTGGTCCGCCTGATCGAGCAACGGCGGCTGCATGAGCTGTCGCCGCGCACCATTCCAACCTGGGGCCTCGCCGGTCTCGCCACCGGCGCCGTGCTGTTCAGCGTGGTGGTCGGCGTGCTGTGGCTGGCCGGCAGCTACCACGTCACCGGCATCGACCCGCAGGTGGATTGGTTGCCGGGAGTATTGGTGGCCGGCATCGGTGCCGGCGTCGGCGAGGAGATCATCGCCCGCGGCGTGCTGTTCCGCATCGTGGAAGAAGGCCTCGGCACCTGGTGGGCGCTGGCGATTTCGGCGCTGTTCTTCGGCGCCGCGCACATCTTCAACCCCGGCGCCACGCTGTGGAGTTCGGCTTCGATCGCGATCGAAGCAGGCCTGCTGCTCGCCATGATCTATCACGTCACCCGCTCGCTGTGGGCCTGCATCGGCCTGCACGCCGCGTGGAACATCATGCAGGGCACGGTCTACGGCATTCCGGTTTCCGGCGGCGCCAGCAAAGGCTGGCTGATCTCCAACCGCACCGGCCCGGACTGGCTGAGCGGTGGCGCGTTCGGGGCGGAGGCCTCGGTGGTCGCGCTGCTGGTCTGCTCGATGCTCTCGCTGGCACTGCTGCGCATCGCGCTGCGCCGCGGGTCGAGCATCCCATTGCGGCACCGCCGAACCCCCGATTCGTAGGAGCGCACCCTGTGCGCGAAGGCTCTTTGCAGCAGCCATGACAAGAGCATTCGCGCACAGGGTG